>NZ_SCNZ01000038.1:0-80805 GCF_005502655.1 Burkholderia sp. 4NA327C6
TCGGGTGCCGAAGTTCCGTACCAATCTTTCGGCCGTGGTCGCGACTCGCAATCACGCGATCCAACAAGACGTCCTCACCCTCATTCCCGATCAGGGCGATCAAGCGTCGCCATAGATCGTCCGGAATTTCGAGCGTCAAAGCCAATCCGACCAACCAAAAGCTGATGATGTAGAAATCCAGGTTTCTTGCCCAGCTCCGGCGCAATGCCTTTTGCTCATCCGTAAACACACTTTCACCAAGCTTTACGGATTCTTCCCACGCATCAAGAAGACCCGGGAGATGCTGCGACAAGACACTAACAGCGTCACCACGGGAATACCGATTCAGAATCAATTCAAGGTGATTCAGGGCCAATTCAAATACGTATTGCGGCCGATATCCTGGATTCTCCGGGGGTTCCTTGCACCGAGCCTGCATATCCACAATTCTGTTTTTAGAATATTCAATCCACTTATCCCAATAAGAGCGAGGAGCCAAGGAATCTCTAGTCATTTCAATTTCCAATGATTTTTGAGTCGGGCTGAATTACGAATTTTCCATTCTTGTCCAAAATTCCTACGGTGACATTTCCGTACGGATCAGTGTGGACCAGCCATTTTTCGACACGATTGCTATTGAGTGCATTCTGAATATCTACACTTAGAACTCGATCGTTACTCACGGCGTCCCGCATGCGGTTAAACCCAGTGTTGGCTCCGGTAAGCCAATCATCGCTCATCTGCAATCCGTCAGCAGTTTTCTTGAGCTTCGACGTATCATATTTGTATTCTACGATGACGTAATCAACACCCGGCTTGTTGACTTTATACAGGTCGTCAATGCCTCGATACCGACCATGTCGCTGACACCGCTTCCCGCCCTGCTCGACGAAACCCTGCGCACCGTCGCGCGCCGCTATCGGCTGCCGCCGCTCGACAGCGCGTCATCACCGGCCGACGCCGCGAACCCGGCCGCCACGCTGGCAATCGTGATCGAGGAAGCGCGCCGGATGCGAAGCGACGGACAGACGCCCGACGCGGTACTGCGGCAGCGCTTCATTGACGCCCTCGCGCAGATGATCCGCGATGCAATGGACACGCACGCCGGCGATCCCGCCTTTCAGGCCGCGGTGCTGCGCCACGATGCGCCGAGCGTGCGCGAATACGCGTCGTTGTCCGCGCACGCCGAGCAGGACCGGCGCGCGCTGCATTCGGCCGTCAACGCAATCGCGCACCCGGCCAAGCTCGAGCGCAGCGCCCGCCCATGGCAACGCGACGGGCTCGCGCGGCTGCATGCGGCCGCCACCGCCGCGTCGTGGGCCGACCTGCACGACACGCTGCGGCAGCTGCTCGCGCTGCCCGACATGGCGACCGACGCCGCGTTCGAGCAGGACATCGTCAAGCTGAAAGACAGCCCCGCGCTCGAACGCATGCTGCGCATCGACGCACTGGCATCGGACGAGCACGTGCGTCGCTACCGGGCGCTCTGGGTGCGCCAGGGCCCGCTCGAAGGCAGCACCGTCGCCGTCGCGCAGGGCGTCGCGTCGCAGCAGCGCGGCGCAGCCGTCGAAGCGCTGGCCGCGCAGGCGCTCGACGCGCTGGCGCGCCGGCTCGACGCCGTCGACGCACGCCGCACGTACCGGGTGGTGACGTCGATGCGCGTGCCGTCATCGATTCCGGGCCGCCACGATCGCGCGAAAACCGAATGGGATGCGATCCTGCTCGAACGCACGCGCGGCGATGATCCGGCGCCCGTGTGGAACGTGCGCTTCCTCGTCGAAGCGAAAGCGTCCGCGGACGCCGCCACGACCGACCTGCCGCGGCTGCTGCGCGGCCTGAACCTGCTCGCGCAGGCCGACCCGGACACGATCTATTCGTTCGAGACGCACCAGGGCACGGTGCGCGTGCAGGGTGCGTCGCTGCGCGCGCTGACGACCGACGAAGCGACGCTGCCACGCGAGGTGCTCTATTGCTGCGATGCGTCCGCGGATGCAACGCCACGCCTGCTGGGCGCCGCCAGCCGGATGCAGCTGCTGTCGGCGCAGGCGAGCCTCGAATACGCGAGCGCGCTCGTGCAGCGGCCGGATGCCGATCCGGGCGGCCTGGGTGTCGTCTGGCACGCGCTGCTGACGCTGCCGCAATGGCATGCCGTGCTGCACCAGTACCCGTCGTTGCGGCAGGTCCGCGAGCTGATGGTGGCGATCGACGACTTGCGGGCCGCGATCGACGATGTCGACGAAGGCGGTGTGGCGAGCAGCGCGTACGCGTGACGCGCGAGCCGGATCGGACCGGCGATCGACACGACTAGCCGTCCGGCGCGCACTGGTTGCCGATGCACCGGGCCGCCGCTCGTACCGGCGAAATTCGTGCATCCGTTGCGGTACGATACGCGCCGGGGCGAAACGCCTCACCTGAGAGACCCGGCCGCTGCGGCCCCCTACCCGGCACAAGAAAAAAATGCCCAAAAGCCCATTGCTGCACCGAAACCTGTTCGCCGCGCTGGCGGCCAGCCTGTTCTGCATTCCGGCGGCCCATGCCAGTGGCGACGACGGCTGCTATTCACCGACCACGCTCCGGCAGACCACCTACTCCTGCGCCAACGTGCCGATGCTGAGCCCGGCCAACGACACGCGCATCAACGCGATGCTGATGATGGTCGACAGCACCAAGGTCGCGCAGGCGTTTCCGGACCCGAAGACGATCCCCGCGAAAGACCGGATCAACCAGATCATCGTGCCGTTCCCGATGGACTTCTCCGGATGGATCTATATCGGGCAGAAGGAGCCCGACAAGACCGGCGGCGCAGCGGATACCGGAACACCGTCGAACCAGTACGCCGACGGCGAAGGCAGCATCTGCCGCAGCATGGCGTCGGGCGCCGACGCATTCAACGACGCGCTCGGCAGTGCCGGCGGCCTTCCCGCCGATGAAGCCACGCGCCTGCGCGCGGCGCGCGCCGACATCGCGCAGAAGACCTGCGCCGCCGGCGGCGCGAGTGCCGCGTGGGCCAAACCGCCCGTCAAGTCGCCGCTCGGCCAGCAGTTCGCCGCGTACCTCGACGGCACGAACGCGTTCTACCGCGCCGACTTCCTCACCGCGACCCGGGCCTTCGCAAGCGCGTCGCACAGCGCGAACCCGTGGCTGAAGGAAACCGGGCTCTATATGGCCGGGCGCGCGCAGCTGAACGCCGCTCAGGCCAACGTGTTCGACAACGACAGCCCCACGCCGACGCGCGGCCGCGTGGCGAAGGTGTCGCTCGACGCCGCGAATACGGTGTTTCGCACTTACCTGAAGGTGTACCCGCAGGGGCGCTATGCGACCTCCGCAAACGGGCTGCTGCGGCGTGTCGCGTGGCTCGGCGGGAACGTCACGCAGCAGGCCGACCTGTACGGGCACGCGCTCGCACGCTGGTCGCCGGCGACGTCGAACGTGCCGCTGATCCAGCTGGCGAACGAACTCGACAGCAAGCTGCTGTTCGGAGCGGAATTCGACGCGAGCCAGATCCAGTCGCCGACCGTGCTCGCGACCGTCGACCTGCTGCGCATGCGCACGTCGGACAGCAGCGATTCGAGCCGCGCCAAGCCGCTGACGCTGGACGAACTGCAGGCGCAGAAGCCGCGTTTCGCGAACGCGCCCGCGCTGTACGACTACCTGCTCGCGACCTGGTACGTCCAGATCGGGCACAAGCCGGACGCCGCGCTCGCATTGCTGCCGCAGACGCCCGCGGAACCGCTCGACTACTTCGGCCTGAGCCAGCAGGCGCTGCGCGGCTTCGCGCTGGAAGATAGCGGCCAGTCCGACAAGGCGCGCCAGCTGTGGCGCGACCTGATCCCGCTCGCGAAATTCCGCTTCCAGCGCGAGGCGCTGGAGCTCGCGCTCGCGATCAACCTGGAACAGGCCGGGCTCGTCAACGACGCATTCGCCAACGATTCGCCGGTGCAGAACGCCGCGATCCGCGCCGTGCTGCTGCAACGCTCGGCCAATGCGGACCTGCTGCGCGCGCAGGCGCAAAACCAGGCGAGCGGCGGCGCGCTGCGCGACACCGCGCTGACCACACTGCTGTACAAGGAGCTCACGCGCTCGCATTACGCCGAGTTCATCGCGGATGCCGCGCTGGTGTCCGACAAGCCGGCCGATCGGTTGAAGCCGTTCGTCGCAGCCGGCGCCAGGAACGAAGACGGTTATACATGCCCGTCCGCGCACGACATCGCCACGGCGCTCCAGCAGAATCCCGCCGATCCGAAAGGGCTGAACTGCCTCGCCGATTTCGTGCGCCTGCACCCGCCCGCACCCGGCGTCGAAAGCGATCCGGTGCCGATGTGGATCCGCAACGCAGCGACGAAGGCCGCCACGGGCATTCCGTCGACGCTCGGCGCGGGGCCGTCGCAGTTCGACGGCAAACCGTACGAGCGGATGTCGAGCTACGTGACGGTGATGGCCGATGCACAGGCGAACCCGAACGACCGCGCCTACGCGTACTACCGTGCGATCAAGTGCTATGCACCGGGCGGCTCCAACGAATGCGGCGGCAAGGACGTGCCGAAGAACGTGCGCAAGCGCTGGTTCGATACGCTGAAGGCCAACTATGCGGGCACCCCGTGGGCGCAGAAGCTTCGCTACTACTGGTAAGCGCCGCGTGAAGCGCATCGCTCGCCTGGCATGCATCGCACTGCTGCTGGCCGGACGCATCGCACTGGCCGGCACCGTCGACGCCGCGCGGTACGACGCGTTCTGGTTGTGGGCAGGCGTGAAGCCGCAGGCGGTCGTGCATGGCGCACGCGCCGTCTACGTGCTGCAAGGGCAGATCGAGGCGCCGCCGCGGGACGAGTCGCAGGTCCGCGTGATCGCGCAGGGCGTGGCGCTGCCGCCCGCGCCGCAGGCGCGCGTGTGGCTCGTCTATCGTGCGCATACGCTGCGCTGGACGCCGCGCGTCACGCAGATCATGCTCGCGCAGCTCACGCGCTGGCGCGCGTCGGGCCGCACGATCACCGGCATCCAGATCGACTTCGATGCGCGCACGCGTCACCTGCAGGATTACCTCGCATTCCTGCGGTCGCTGCGCGACACGCTGCCCGCCGACTATCGGCTCAGCATCACCGGGCTGCTCGACTGGAGCAGCCGCATCGGTACCGACCAGGTGAACCAGCTCAGGGGGATCGTCGACGAAGTGGTCGTGCAGACCTACCAGGGCCGCCGCACGATCCCCGACTATGCGGACTACCTGCCGCGCGTCGCACGGCTGCAGTTGCCGTTTCGCATCGGCATCATCCAGGGCGGCGAATGGGACGCGCCGCCGTACCTCGCGACGAACCCGTGGTTCCGCGGCTACGTCGTGTTCCTGCGCAACGGCTGACATGACTCGCGCGGTCAATCGGGACCGCTTACGCGGCGCCCGCGATCGTGCTGCCGAGCCCGGCGAGCGCAATCACGAGCAGCGCGCCCGCTGACGAGGCCGTGATCCATCGCTGCTTGCGATGAATCAGCGGATGGTTGATCGCGGCCATGTAGCTGGTCAGGATCGTGAAATCGACCGCGATCCACAGTGCGGCCAGGATCGCCAGGCTCACGCGCGAATCCGGCGTGATGCCGACGAACTGCGGAAAGAACGCGACGAAGAACAGCAGGTCTTTCGGATTCGCGATGCCGACGAGAAAGCCGCGCACGACGCCCGGCAAGCCGCGCGCCTGCGATGCCGGCTCGCCTTCCCGCGCGTCATTGCCGTCGCGCGTCCGGCCGGCGCGCCATTCGCCGAGCAGCGTCCGGACGGCCAGTACCGCGATGAACACGCAACCCGCCACGTGCAGCCCGGTCAACAGACGCTCGCTGACGAGTACGACGCCGAACACCATCAGCATCGCCCCCGCGATCATCACGAGGCTCGCGGCATTTGCGCCGACCGCGGTCAGCATCCCCTGGCGGAAGCCGCGCCGCGCGACGGTGCCGACCACGAGCATGACGACCGGGCCGGGCGTCGCGATGAGCAGCACGATCGCGGCGAGATAGGCGAACAGCAGCGGGTAATGAAGTGCCATGAAAAAAAGTTGTTGGGTGAATGGACGCGCGTGCCCGCCGCGGTGGCATCATCGTGCTTCAGCGCAGCGGATTGCACGGTTCTCTGAAGTATTGCGTGCCCGCCAAGCTGTTGAAAAACGGAAAATCCTGCCGGATGGCATGAGTTTTATTCATATTCGAAACCCGTGAAGGCCAAACCGCTCCCTCCCGTCTACGCGCTGCGCGCGTTCGAAAGCGCCGCGCGCACCGGCTCGTTTACGCTGGCTGCCGAGGAACTGAGCCTCACGCAAAGCGCGGTGAGCAAGCACGTGAGGACGCTCGAGGCGTACTTCGGACGGAAACTGTTCGTCCGGCACGGCCCGAAAATGACCGTGACGGCGGAAGCGCACATCTTCGCGTCGGGCCTGCGGCGCGGCTTCCGGCAGATCGAGGAAGCCTGCGTGCTGTTCCAGTCGCAGCGCGACGTGCTGCGGCTCAAGGCGCCGTCCACGCTCACGATGCGCTGGCTGCTCGACGCACTGGCCGCGTTTCGCGACACGCGGCCCGCGTTCGAGGTGCAGATCGCGAGCGTGTGGATGGACGTCGATACCGTCGATTTCTTCAGCGAATCCTACGATTGCGCGATCCTGCTCGGCGCCGGCAAGTTCGGCGAGGCCACGCAGTGCGTGAAGCTGTTCGACGAATGGCTGATTCCGGTGTGCTCGCGGGCGACCGCGACGGTCGCACGCACGAATCCGGCGGCGTGCGAGCTGATCCACCCGTCGCCCGACCGGCGCGACTGGCGCCGCTGGCTCAAGGGCAGCGGGCATGATCTCGACGTGGACATCACGCGCGGGCAGGTGTTCGACATGCTCGAACAGGGGATCGCGGCGGCGATTGCCGGCCACGGCATCTCGATCGGCGATCTCGCGCTTTGTGCGACGGCCATCGACGAGAAGCAGCTCGTGCTGCCGTTCAAGACCGCCGTCAATACGGGGGACGCGTACTACCTCGTCTGGCCGGACGACTCCGCCAAGGCCGCGCAGGTGCGCGACCTGCTCGCGTTCCTGGAGCGCCGGATGCCGCGCCTGACGTTTCCGGGCATCCGCTTCAACGGTCCGGGCCAGGACCTGTGATCCGGCCGCGTGGCCGACGGCGCGACGGGCCTACCGCGCGCCGCCGGCCCGCAATGGCAGCGCAGGCCGCCGAAGCGGGCCTGCGCTCACACCGTTACGCCTGCACGAACGCCAGCAGGTCGGCGTTGAGGACGTCGGCGTTGACGGTCAGCATCCCGTGCGAGTAGCCCGGGTACGTCTTCAGCGTGCCGTTCTTCAGCAGCTTGATCGACTTCAGCGCGGCATCCGCGATCGGCACGATCTGGTCGTCTTCGCCATGCAGCACGAGCGTCGGGACGGAGATCGACTTCAGGTCTTCGGTCTGGTCCGTTTCCGAAAACGCCTTGATGCCTTCGTAATGTGCCTTGGCGCTGCCTTCCATCCCCTGTCGCCACCAGTTGCGGATCACGCCCTGATGCACGGTTGCACCTTCGCGGTTGAACCCGTAGAACGGGCCGCTCGGCACATCGAGGAAGAACTGCGCGCGATTGTCGGCGAGCGCTTTCCGGAAGCCGTCGAACACCTCGATCGGCAAGCCTTCCGGGTTCGCTTCGGTTTTCAGCATCAGCGGCGGCACCGCGCTGACCAGCACCGCCTTCGCGACGCGGCCGGCCGGTTCGCCATGCTTCGCGACGTAGCGCGCCACTTCGCCGCCGCCGGTCGAGTGACCGATGTGCACTGCATTGCGCAGGTCGAGCGCTTCGACGACCGCGAACGCGTCCGCCGCGTAATGATCCATGTCGTGGCCGTCCGACACCTGCGCCGACCGGCCGTGGCCGCGCCGGTCGTGCGCCACGACGCGATAGCCCTTCTGGACGAAGAAGAGCATCTGCGCGTCCCAGTCGTCCGCGGACAACGGCCAGCCATGATGGAAGACGATGGGCTGCGCGTCCTTCGGGCCCCAGTCCTTGTAGAAAATCTCGACGTGATCCTTCGTTGTGACGTATGGCATCGCGATGGACTCCTGTAAGGTGGTTGAATTCGGCGTAGTGGCCGGCAGCCATTATCGAACAGGTTTGTTAAACGATGATGCCAGGATGCGAATGATCATCGGCAATTTCATCGACGTGGACGAATTCGCTACGGGCGAACGATCGTGCATCGCCGCGCTTCAACCGCACTTCAACCGTCCGTCGACACCGTCACCGCCTCCCACGCGCGAATTTCCGCGTCCAGCGCCGCCAGCTTGCCGCGCACGAGCCGCAGCGCATCGCTGCCGAGCAGCAAATGCGCGGGCGGATGGTCCGCGGCGATCGCCGCGAGCATCGCCCGCGCGGCCTTCGCGGGATCGCCCGGCTGCTTGCCGCTCTTCTCTTCGCGCGCCTGGCGGATCGGGTCGAACAGCGCGTTGTAGTCGGCGATCGAGCGCGGCGTGCGCGCCATCGAGCGACCCGCCCAGTCGGTGCGGAACGAACCCGGCGCCACGGCCGTCACCGCGATGCCGAATGGTTCGAGCTCCTTGCCGACGGTTTCGGTAATGCCTTCCAGCGCGAACTTGCTGCCGCAGTAGTAAGCGATGCCCGGCATCGTGATGTGGCCGCCCATCGACGTGATGTTGAGGATGTGGCCACGCCGCCGCTCGCGCATGGTCGGGATGACCGCCTTCATCATCGCGACCGCGCCGAACACGTTCACGTCGAACTGCCGGCGCATCTCCGCGAGCGGCGCTTCTTCCATGATCCCTTCGTGCCCGTAGCCGGCGTTGTTCACCAGGACGTCGACGGGCCCGACGTTCGCCTGGATTTCAGCGACGACACTGTCGATGCGATCGAAGTCGGTCATGTCGAGCACCCGCGCGAACGCCTGCCCGGACAGCGCTTCGAAATCCTGTGCCGCCTGCGCGCTTCGCACGGTGCCAACGACCGTGTAACCCGCCGCGAGGGCCTCCTGCGCGAGCGCGCGGCCAAAGCCGCTGCTGACGCCGGTAATGAGCATGAGCTTGCCGGATGCCATTTGAGCTTCTCCCGAATGTCGACTGGAGCGTGCATACTAGTCTGACGAGCTACGTCGAATAAGCCCGATTCCGCTGATTTTCTTGCACAAAACTATGAATGCCGATCCCATCCCTGCCCGATCCCCGTCGCTGCCGCCGCGCGACCGGAAGCGCCTGGTGACGCTGCTGCGCACGCTGGCGCCCGACGAAGGCTACAACCTGACGGCGCTGCCGAGCGTGCGCATCCTGCGCTCGAACCGCGCGCTGTCGCGCACGCCGGTGCTGTACGACCCGGGCATCGTGATCGTGTGCCAGGGATCGAAGCGCGGCTACTTCGGCGGCGAGCGCTATCTGTACGACGCGCACCACTATCTGGCCGTGTCGGTGCCCGTGCCGTTCAGCATGGAGACCGACGCCACACCCGAGCGCCCGCTGCTCGCGCTGTACCTGCACCTCGATTTCACGCTGGCCGCCGAACTCGCGGCGCAGATCGACCGCGCCGGCACGGCGGAGCCCGTGCAGGCGCCCAGGAGCATGATGTCGACGCCGATGGATGAAACGATGCACGCGTCGGTGCTGCGTTTCGTGGAGGCGTTGCACCGGCCGCTCGACGCCGCGGTGCTCGGCCCGGCGCTGCTGCGCGAGCTGTATTTCCGCGTGCTCACCGGCGCGCAGGGCAGCGCGATGCGCAGCGCGCTGGCGATGCGCGGGCAGTTCGGCCGGATCGGCCGGTCGTTGCGCGTGATCCACGCCGATTACGCGCAGCCGCTCGACGTACCGCAACTGGCCGACGCAGCCGGCATGAGCGTGCCAAGCTTTCACAGCCACTTCAAGGCGATCACGCAGGTGTCGCCGATGCAGTACCTGAAGTCGACACGGCTGCATCAGGCGCGCTTGCTGATGGTGCGCGAGGACCTGACGGCCGAGACGGCCGGCTATGCGGTCGGCTATGCGAGCCCGTCGCAGTTCAGCCGCGAATTCAAGCGCCTGTTCGGCCTGACGCCGGCGAAGGAAACGAAGCGCATGCGCGAAAGCTTCGCGATTCCGGAAGCCTTCGAGGATGCGGAATTCGTGTCGTCGCATTGACGTGCGTCGGCATGCGACCGTCACGCGTGCCGTCAACGCATCGCATCGCGCACCAGACCGGCGAGCGACCTCAGGATGAGCGCCGTCACGCCCCAGATGTCCTGCACCTGCTCCGCCCAGTACCATGCGCCCACGCGTTCGCCGTCCGTGTATTGCCGCAGCAGATCCGGATTCAGCAGCACGGCGAACGGAAACTCGAAGATCTCCGCGACTTCCGCGGGCGCCGCCTCCCATCTCGCGGTTTCCGGCACGATGCCGATCACGGGAAAGATCGCGTGATTGCGCTTTCTGGTTTTGTGGATCGGCAAGCTGCCGACCACACGGACCGCATCGGGTGCGAGGCGGATTTCCTCGAACGCCTCGCGCAAGGCGGTCGTACCGATATCGCGGTCGGACTCGGCCGGGCGTCCGCCCGGGAAACTCACATGCGACGAGTATTCGCTGAGGTCCGACGCGCGTATGGTCAGCAGGATCGTCGGCTCGCGCCGCGCGACGATCGCGACCAGCACCGCCGAGAATTTCCACTGGCCATCGTTGTCCGCGAGGGTTTGCTTCGCGGTCGGCCAATCGGTGCCGGCAGGGATGCCGTGGCTTTCCACGCCACGGACGATCGCGTTCAGGAGCGTCTGCGGCGAGCCGGTACTCACCTGAGCGCAACCGGTATTCGAAGCGCTTTCGTCAGATCCCATGTCTTCCCCTTCCACGCTTGACCTGCACGTTGCGGATAGTTGAACGATCAAACCGGATCGCCGTCGGCCAACCGGAGAACCCCGATCATGCATGAAATGCGGACAGCCCGGATGCCGCCCCTTCATCGCATCTTGCGGGCACAATGACGCATTGCATCGCGACGGCATGCCGCCGCCGCTCTGCCGCAAGCCGCCGATAAACGTACCCCTTCGGTCCGTCGATTGCCGCACCCACACGAGATTCAAATGCCTTCCTATGCCTTCCGCCTGCTGAACGTATTCGCCGAATCGACTTTCGGCGGCAACCCGCTTTGCGTATTCGAAGATGCGCGCGGCATGGACGACGCGACCATGCGGGCACTCGCGGTGCAGTTCAACCTGTCCGAGACGACCTTTGTGCTGCCGTCGGAGCGCGCGCATGCGCGGGTGCGCATCTTCACGCCGGGCCATGAGATGGCCTTTGCCGGCCATCCGACGCTCGGCACCGCGCATGTCGTGCGCGACCTGCAGGGTGCGGGCAACGCGCTCGCGCTCGAGTTCAAGGCCGGCGTGGTCGACGTGAGCGCGCACGACGACGTGTGGACGTTAACCGCGCCGCACGCAGGCATGCCGAAGACGGCGCCGTGCGAATTGTCCGACGCCCGGACGGCGACCTTGCTGGGGCTGACGGAAGACGATCTGCTCGCCCCGCCGATCTGGATCGACACCGGCGCCGACCAGTTGCTGGTCGCGCTCAAGGACCCCGCCTCCGTGCGCCGCGCGCAGCCGGACAGTGCATGCCTCGATATCTGGCCGACCAGCAGCCTCGGCCGCAAGACCGCCTACGTCTTCGCGTTCGATGCCGAGCGCCCGGGGACGGTGGTGTCGCGTTACTTCTTCGTGAAGCAAGGC
Organism: Burkholderia sp. 4NA327C6; assembly: GCF_005502655.1. Classification (NCBI taxonomy): domain Bacteria; kingdom Pseudomonadati; phylum Pseudomonadota; class Betaproteobacteria; order Burkholderiales; family Burkholderiaceae; genus Burkholderia; species Burkholderia sp. 4NA327C6. The sequence continues at coordinate 11,685 of NZ_SCNZ01000038.1, forward strand.
AGCGTCTCTGAAGACCCGGGCACGGGGTCGGCCTGCGCGAACCTCGGCGGTTGGCTGCTTGCGATGAAGCGCGACCTGCCGGCCGCGTTTCAGGTCGAACAGGGCGACGCGATCGGCCGGCCCTGCCGGCTGCGGTTGTCGGTCAATGCGAACGGTGAAATCGGCGTCGGCGGGCGCGTGATCGAACTCGGGCGCGGCGTGGTCAACGTGTAACGGAGACGATCCGGCCCGCCCTCCGGCTCAGCGCGCCCCGACCCGCCACACCGTCACTTCGTGCAACGTCTCGCCAGGCTTGAGCACCGTCGTCGGGAATGCCGGATGATTCGGCGAATCGGGAAAATGCTCGGCCTCCAGCGCGAACGCATCGGTTTGCCGATAGACCGTCCCGCCCTTGCCCGCGACGCTGCCGTTCAATCCGTTGGCCGTATAGAACTGCAGCCCCGGCTGCGTCGTGTACACCTCGAGAAAACGCCCCGACGCCGGGTCATAGGCGCGCGCGGCAAACGCCGGCGCCGGCTGGCCGCCCTGGTCGAGCACCCAGTTCTGGTCGTACCCATGCGCAATGACGAACTGCGGATCTGCGTCGCGCAAATGCGCACCGATCGGCGTCAGCTGGCGCAGATCCATCGGCGTACCCGCCACGCTCGCCAGTTGTCCGGTCGGAATCGACGTATCGTCAGTCGGCGTGAAGCGCGAAGCGGCGATCTCGATCAGTTGCCGCTCGACGCTGCCGCCCGCCTGCCCCGCCAGATTGAAATAGCTGTGGTTGGTGAGGTTGACGACCGTGTCCTTGTCGGTGGTCGCGCGATAGTCGATCCGGACCTGGTTGTCAGGCGTCAGCGTGTAGGTCACGTCGGTCGTCAACGTGCCGGGAAAGCCGTTCTCGCCGTCGGGGCTCACGTAGCGCAGCGTGACGCTCGAACCGCTCGCGTCGCTGTGCGTACCGGTGACCGTCCATACCTTCGCGTCGAAACTGCCGGGGCCGCCATGCAGCGTGTTCGGCCCGTCGTTGACCGGCAACGTCCACGTCCGGCCATCGAGCGGGAACCGCCCGCCGGCAATGCGGTTCGCATACCGGCCGATCAGTGCGCCGAAATGGATGGTGCCGTTGTGCGCTTCGTAGTCGTGCAGCGAATCGAAGCCGAGCACGATGTCGGCAACGTGGCCGGCCCGGTCCGGCACCTCCAGTGCGGTCACGATGCCGCCATACGTGATGACTTTCAGCGTCACGCCGCGCTTGTTCGCCAGCGTGTACCGGCTCACCGGCTGCCCGGCCGCGGTCGTTCCGTCATCCGCGCGGCTGATCGATACGTCGGGCGCCGCCGATGCGAAGTCTGCGTGCAGCGCGAGCGCCCCGAACGCGCAGATCGCGAGCAGCGGGCAGCGCGGCCGGATTCGTTTCATGGCAACCTCCGATACGGTGCGATCGGTACGCGTGCGCAAGCGGCATGCCCGCTCGCGTCCCGTTTGCTATGCTTCGCGCATCGCCCGCCCGAGCCGATCGCCGCCATGAACGCCCTTGATTCCGATATCGCGCGCATGCTGCGCGCCGCCTGCGACGCGTGCTTCGGCACGACGACCGTGTGGCCGCTCGTCGAGCGCGCGTACGGCGAGCCGCAGCGCTTCTATCACACGCTCGCGCATCTGGCGGAACTGTTCGCGCACCTCGCGCCGTATCGTGCGGACCGGCTATGGCCGGCCATCGAGCTCGCCGTGTGGGCGCACGATGTCGTCTACGCAACGACACTGCCGGCGTATGCGGACAACGAAGCGCTCAGCGCGCAATGGCTCGCGCAGGTCACGCACGAGCATTGCGACGCAGCCTGGTTGCACGCGCATGCATCGCACGTGTCCGTTGCCCGCGACCTGGTGCTGGCGACGAAGTCGCACCGGCTGCCTGACGGGTTCGCCGTCGATGCGGAATTGCAGCGCGCCGCGCAAATTTTCCTCGACGCCGATCTCGCGATCCTCGCGGTCGCACCCGACCGGCTCCGCGAATACGACCGCGCGATCGCGCGCGAGTGGGCGCAGGATCCCGATGCACCGTCGGCAGCCTTCCGCGCCGGCCGCAAGCAGGCGCTCGAGCATCTGCGCGCGCAGGCCCCGTTGTTTCGATCGGCGGAATTCGCGCCGCTCGAGCAGCACGCACAACGCAATCTCGACATGCTGATCGGCCTCTACGCATAAGCGCCCTGCGCACACCGTGTCAGGCGCGCGCTCAGCGCATGCTGCGAATCGGCGCGCGCCTGGCTGGTTCGATTTCCCGGGGCAACGACCCGCCCGCCATCATTGAAACCCGCATCGCTCTTGTCGCGCGACATCCGATCATTCCGCGGCGCTCGCAACGGTTCGGCACGTCGCGGCGGCGACGCGATCGCCGCTCCCGCGCCCGCCTCGCACTCCGCCGAATCGAGCCAGGCCGGATGCATACGCTCCGATACCGAACGACGAGGCGAACCTCACCTACCCGGCCCCGCATCGCTACGATCAGGTATTGTCGGCGCGCCAGCGGCGAGGGCTGACGCCGGTCAGGCGCGTGAAGGTCCGCGAGAAGTGGCTCTGATCGGTGAAACCGCACGCGTCGGCGATCATGCTCAACGGCAGGCCCGAATTGCGCATCCACTCCTTCGCCCGTTCGACGCGCTGCACGATGAGCCAGCGATGCGGCGGCAGCCCGGTCGTCTGATAAAACGCCTTCACGAAATAGCTGCGAGACAGACCGCAGGCGCTCGCCACGTCGGCCAGCCCGAGGTTGCCGTCGAGATGCTCGAGCAGGAGCTCCTTCGCCCGGCGCGCCTGCGACGGCGTGAGTTTCCCGTACGTCTTTTCCCGTCGCTCGCTGACGCCGCCATAACGGTGGGCCACGTGCGCCTGGAACGCGAGCCCGACGTGATCGATGAAGATCTGCGATGCCTCGCCCGGCCGCGCGAGCGCGGGCAGCAGCGACTGGCCGAGCGAATGGATGATCGGATCGTGCGCGCTCAGGTGAGGCGGCAGGTAAAGCCGCGGCCGCTGCCGACTGCCGAGCTCGTCCACCGTTTCCTCGAGCAGCGGGCGCGGCATGTGGAAATGCAGGCAGTCGAACGCGCCCTTCAGATCGGCCACCCAGTTGCGGTCGAGATCGTAAACCGTGACCGTGCCCGCGCCGTACGGGACGAACGGCGCGCGGCGGCCGTCGAGCCACAGATCCTGTTCGCCGAACGGGCGCAACTGCAACACGACGAGATCCGAATTCTCCAGTTGATAGGGCGCGGTGAGCCCGCTGTCGCGGCGCAGCGACTTCAGCCGCACGATGCTGACCTGCCCCTTCGGCAGCGCTTGCGCGACGACGGTCTGCCGGACGTCGGCCGGGATGAAATCGGAAGAAGCGTTGTCCGGCTGGGGGGCAGTCATGAATGGAGGCGTGCAATGAACGACGACGCGCATCAGTCTAGCAAAGCACGATGACGCGCGCTGCCTCCCGCGCGGCACGCGCTGGTATGATGCGCCAGCCGCCCTTACCGGAACTTGCGATGAAGCTGTCATTCGAAGCGCTCGAAGCCCTCGATGCGATCGACCGTACCGGAACGTTCGCCGAAGCCGCGGAACTGCTGCATCGCGTGCCGTCCGCCCTGACCTACCTGGTGCAGAAACTCGAGAGCGATCTCGGCGTCATGCTGTTCGACCGCAGCGGACGACGCGCGAAGCTCACGCATGCGGGCCGCATCGTCGTCGAGGAAGGCCGCCGGCTCCTGCACGCGGCCGAACAGCTGGAGATGAAGGCGCAACGCGCGCAGGAAGGCTGGGAAACCGAGGTGCGCATCTGTGTCGACGAGATCCTGCCGTTCGAAGCGATGTGGCCGTTCGTGCACCGGTTCTATGCCCTCGAGATGGACACGCGGCTGCGGCTGTCGACCGAAGTGCTCGGCGGTGCGTGGGATGCGCTGATCTCGCGCCGCGCGGATCTCGTCGTCGGCGCCGCCGGCGCGCCGCCCGAACTGCCGAACATCATTGCGCGCCCGATCGGCGCGCTGAAACACGTGTTCGCCGTTGCGCCGACCCACCCGCTCGCCGCGCTTCCCGAGCCGCTGTCGATGGCAACGGTCGTCCAGTATCGCGGCGCGGTGATCAGCGATACGTCGCGTGAGTTGCCGCCGCAATCGGTTGCGATCGACGCGGGCCAGCCCTATCTCGCGGTGCCGACGCTCGCGGCCAAGCTCGATGCGCAATGCGAAGGGCTGGCGGTGGGCACGCTGCCGGAATGCATCGCCGCCCGCGCGATCGCCGACGGCAAGCTCGTCGCCCGCCGCGTGACCGGCATGCGCGACACTACGCATTGCTATCTCGCGTGGCGCAGCGACGAGGCCGGCCGCGCACTCCTGTGGTGGGTCGAGCAACTCGATCGCCCCGACCTCGTCGATCGCCTTTTGCAGATCGCCTGATCGCGTTCGGCGCCGGCGAAGGTCATCGAAGCGCGTCAGACGATCGAATCGTGCACGCGCTTCATTTCCTTCTCGAGCCACGCGATCAGGCTGAATGACGCGTGCGCCTTCTCTACCGGCGGGATCATCATCCTTTCCTCGGTCGCGATGTGCTCGGTCACCGATTCGCACATCAGCCTGCCGAGCTCCGGCTTCCTGCGGATCAGCGCCGACAAATCCTCGCTGCGCAGCTGCAGGACGGTCATCGCGGTCACCGCATGCACGGTCGCATGCAGGCGCGTACCGGCCAGCACGACCGATTGCCCGATCGCATCGCCGGGCGCCATGCGCCGCACCTCGACGTCGCCCGCCGGGCCCGGCACGAATACGGCCGCGACGCCGGATTCGACGATCGTCAGCACGCGCGTATCCGAATTCGACGCATAGATCACGTCGCCCTGGCCGAACGAACGCGAGACCAGCGCGTCGGCCAGCGCGGCGAGATCGTCGTCGACGCGCGCGAACAGGTCCACCGCACGCAACAGCAGCACCCGGCGCGATACGTCGTGCCGGCCGTGCCCGTCGCGCCCGTCCGCCGCCGCTGCCGGCGCGGTGCTCGCGAGCGGCCGCCACGCGGTGCCTGCCGCGGCCAGATGCCGATGCGCGAGATCGTACAGCGCGTTGCGCACGGCCGTCGTCTTTTGCAGCGCGTCGACGTAACCGAGGAGTTCGTAGCGGATCGCGTTGGTGCCGAATGCCTTCACGACGGCAATGGGCGCGGGGCGCGCGAGCACGTCGAGCGAACTGGCCGCCGCGCGCTCGAGCGCGCCGACCACGATCGCCGGCCGCACCGCGGGATCGACGTCGAGCGTGAGCGTCACGCCGTGCAGGCCGGACGGTTCGCTGAGGTTCACGATGGTGGCGCGGGCCGCGGCGCTGTTCGGCACGACGACCAGGTTGCCGAGGCTGTCGATCAGCTTCGTCGCCCGCCAGTTGCTCTCGACGATCCGCCCTTCGATTTCGCCGATCGACACGGTGTCGTTCAGCCGAAACGGTTGCGTGGTATTCAGCACGAGCCCGGAGAATACGTCGTTCAGCGTGTTCTGCAGCGCGAGGCCGAGGATCACCGCCACCGCGCCGGACGTCGCGACGACGCCGCTCAACGGCAGGCCGAGCACGTAGCCCAGCGCGGCGACCACGGCCGCGCCGAACACGACGCCCGCGGCGATGTCGTGAAAGAGCCGCTGGCTGCGCCACGCGGGCGGCAGCAGCAGATGATCGAGCAGCAGGCTGAAGACGATCGCGCATTGCAGCCACCACACGATGCAGATGGCCTGGAGCGCGACGCGGTCGAGGCCGGCGGCCGAGGCGGGAACGGCGAGCGGGCTCACGCCGTGCGCGAACAGCACGGCGCTCAGCGCGGCGAATGCCGCGCAACGCCACACTGCCCGCGTCGCACCGCGGCCACGCCCGAACAGGCGCCACGCGACGAGATCGGCCAGCACGATCGGCGCGCCGTAGAGCGCCGTGTCGGAGAGATTCAGCATATCGGAACGGAACGATGGCGACGGCAGCGTGACGGTCGGTCCGCCGCCGCTGCGACGAAATGATGGGCGCGGGCGTGCCCGCGGCCGCGCTACTCGCGCCGGCGCACCACGCCCGGCAACGCATAGCGGCCGGCCCCCGCGATCGCGATCGTGCCGAACAGGATCAGCAGCATCCACGCGAACTGCGCATCGCGCAGCGACCAGTCGGGATGAACGAACACCAGCGCGACGAGCGTGATGATCATCACCGGCAGCGCGGCCAGCCGCGGCCATACGCCGACGATCATGAAGACCGGGCACACGACTTCCGCGAATATCGCAAACAGGATCGACAGCGTGCGGCCGAGATGAAACGGATCCTCGATCGCGGCGGCTTCCGACGTGTAGTGAAGGACTTTGGGCAAGCCGTGCACCACGAGCAGCAGCACGCTGGCGGTGACGCGCAGGAACAGCAGGCCGAGATCGGCCGCGTGGCGGGAAAGGTCGGATTCGGGAGGTGTCATGCGGCAGTTCGTCCGGTTGGGCGGGCACGCGGCGGCGCAGGAGGCGCCGCACGTGTCGCGACGCCCGCCTGGCGGATGGCGTCGCGATATCTCGGCGCGCGCACAGGATCGCCACGCAAGCGTGCCGGGACGGCCGCGCCTTACGCTCGCAATCTACGCGTGCCGCGTGCCCGTGTCCTTGCGCCGCGCTGAAACGTTCTGAAGCGCGGAACGCACCCCGCCCATTCGCCGTCAGCTCTCGCGCGCCGGCAGCTCCGCTTCGGCCGCATCGAATCCGAGCGCGTGCACTTCCGACCACGCGTCATGCACCGCCTGCGTCGATCCGGCCGTATGCGCGAGCGCCGCCGCATACGCGGCGAGCAGGCGCACGCGCGCATCGGCAGCCTCTGCCGTGGTGTCGGTGTCGCGCATCGCATCGAGCGCCACGCGCGCCCGTTCGCGGCATTCGTCGACGAGCGACAGATCGAACAGGCACGGCACCGCGACGGCCGAGAGCGCGATGCCGAGCGCCGTATCGCCGCTCGCCGAGAATGCCCAGTCGAGCGCGGCACGCAGGTTGCCGAGTTCACGTCGCACCGCATCGAGCCGCGCGAGGCCGCCGTGCTCGCCTCCCGGCGCGCCGCCGCCATGCGCCGCATGCCGGAACAACTCGAGGTAATAGCCGGCGTGCGCACGCGCGGCCGCCGCGCCGTCGCCGTGCGCGTCGAGCTGCTGCTGCGCGTACGCACGCGTGGTCGTCAGCAGCCGGTAGCGCGGCGCGCCGTGCGCGGTCTCGAGGATCAGCAGCGATTTCGACACGAGGCCCGCGATCGTATCGAGCAGGTCGGCGCCGGCCGGCCCGTTCGGGCCGACCACCGCGCGCACGGCCTCGATCGAGAAACCGTCGCGGAACACGCCGAGCCATCGCAACAGCAGGCGCTCGGCATCGCCCAGCAGCCGGTCGCTCCAGTCGTACATCGCCTGCAGCGTCTGATGGCGCGGGAGCGCGGTGCGAAAACCGCCCGTCAGCAGCCTGAAATGATCGTCGAGATGGGCAGCCAGCACGTCGATGCCGAGTACGGCGGCACGCGCCGCGGCCAGTTCGATCGCGAGCGGCAGGCCGTCGAGCCGACGGCAGACCGACGCCATCAGCGACAGGCTGCGCGCATCGAGCGGAAAACGCGGATCGGCCGCGCGTGCGCGTGCGGCGAACAACTGCACGGCGCTCGCGTGCATCGCATCGCGATCGTCCGCGCCTTCGTCCGGCACGTCGAGCGGCAACACCGGGCACACGCGCTCGCCGTGGATGCGCAGCGATTCCCGGCTCGTCGCGAGCACGCACAGGCCGTCGTCCGCATCGGTCAGCGCGCTCGCGATCCGCGCGGCGGCATCGAGCAGGTGCTCGCAATTGTCGAGCACGAGCAGCATCCGGCGACGCGCAACCGCGGCGAGCACCGCTTCGAGGGTCAGCGCGCCGGTCGGCTGCGCGATGCCGAACGCGCCCGCGAGCGCATCCGGCACGAAGCGCGGGCACGCGACCGTCGCGAGCGACACGAACACGGTGCCTTCGGGAAAACGTGCGTCCGCACGCGCGGCCGCTTCGATCGCGATTCGCGTCTTGCCGATGCCGCCCGCGCCGACCAGCGTCACGATGCGTGCGTCCTGCAGCGCGGCCAGCACCTCGTCGACCATGCGCTCGCGGCCGAACAGCGCGCCGGGCGCGATGGACGGCCGCGACATCGCGGGGCGCACGGGCGCGCCGTCGTCGTCATGTTGCTCGATGACGAGCCGATAGCCGCGGCCCGGCACCGTCACGATCAGGTTCCGGTCGTCGGCCAGCGCCTTGCGCAGCGACGCGATGTGCACCTGCAGGTTGTTTTCTTCCACCACGGTGTGCGGCCAAACGCGCTGCATGATTTCGTCTTTCGATACCAGTGCGCCGTTCGCCCGAATCAACAGCTCGAGAATCTCGAATGCGCGACTACCGATGCGCAACAGCTTGCCGTTCGAACGAATTTCACGTCTGTCGAGAAAAACGTGAAGTGTTCCAATTCGGATCATCGCAATTTCTTGATGGTGACATTCAACGGCGCACGAGTGAAACCCGGCACCGGTTTTGCGTCAATGCTACGGTATTTGCGTAGCAGAATGATTCAAATTATCAGAATGAAGCGATCGAATTTTTTGAAATGACGAAAAACGCCGCGGCGACGTCGTGTGGCAAGCGTGTTGCCATATGCACCCGAATGCGGCAAAAGAGGCACGGCGGCGCACGATTCACGTGCGAATTACCGATTCGCTCTTAAATGCGGTTTTCCCATATATCAGACGATATGTTTGCCGGTTCGGGAAAATTCGACGCATTTTCCGTTTGATACGGCCGGTCGATCGAATGCGCGCGGGCTCCGCATTTATAGCGCCGGCAGATCATCGCTTCGTGTCGATCGCCGAACGATTCCCGCTTCGGGCAGCCGTGCGATCGGCGTGTGCAAACTGCGGCCATGCGTCGCGCGGTATCGCGCGAGCATGTCGCAGTCGCCTTCGTTCCGAGGTTGACGGCGTCACGACGTACCGCGCCGGTCGCAACCGACGCAGCGCCGCGCTGCCGGCGTCATGGCCGGGACTGTCGCGCGGCGAACAGGTCGAGCGCCGACGCGAGAATCATCTCGCGGCAGTTCGCCGGCCGTTTCGCGCCGCGCCACTGCGGCTTGTAAATGGCGTCGCCGACCCGGATCGGCATGCCGGTGAGCGCGCAGCGCCCGAGCCCGCGCGCCTTCGCGCTGATCCAGCGCTGCTCGTCGTAGCGGCAGTGCGTCGGGTCGCTCCACGACACGAGCATCGACGAATCGGTCTGCCGTTCGGCGGTGACGATCGCGCAGCGGCGGCGGTTGTCGCCGCTCGACGGCGTCGGCGCGTCGCCGCGATGGCCGCGGCGCGGGCCGTCCGCCTGTCGCGCGCGCGGCATCGGCATCGACCGGACGACCGCCATGGAAGGCGGCCCGAGCGACGTGATCATGTGCTCCCAGCGATTGAAGGCATCCATGGCGGCATATCCAGGCTAGTAACGGACGGTGCGGTCGGATCCGTGCGCGCGACGCGAAACGTGCGCGGACGATCCGATGTCGACGATAGTCGCCGCGCGCTGAAGAGTCCCGGTCGCGCGCTTAATTTTTCTGCAGCGCGGCGAATTTCCCGCCGCGGCGCGGCGCGTTCAAGAAAATTCAGCCGGATTTCAGTACGGCGCACATTGCGCCGCGATACGCTCCCGACGGCATTCGTTCGTCCGCGCCGCACGAATCGGCGTGCGACGACGCAAGCGGACCGGCTGCCGGCGGGATGGCCGCGGCCGGTCGTCACCGATCCACCATCCCGCGCGGCATCGTTGCGCCGCATACCTCAGGAGACCAGATGCACCCCGTACAGACCGACGCCGTTCCGTCGGCGCGCCGCCGCGACATGCTGCTTGCCGGCGCAACGGCCGTCGCGGCAGCCGCGCTGCCCGCGATGGCGGCCGCGGCCGGCACCCCCGCCCGCAGCGCCTCTTCAGCCCACCCAGGAGCCCATTCGATGAACACGATCACCACCCAGGACGGCACGCAGATCTATTTCAAGGACTGGGGCAGCGGCCGCCCGGTCGTGTTCTCGCACGGCTGGCCGCTGTGTGCGGACGCGTGGGACGCGCAGATGCTGTTCCTCGTGCAGCACGGCTATCGCGTGATCGCGCACGACCGCCGTGGCCACGGCCGTTCGAGCCAGCCGGCGCGCGGCAACGACATGAACACGTACGCGGACGACCTGGCCGCCCTGCTCGACGCACTGGACGTGCGCGAAGCCACGCTCGTCGGCCACTCGACGGGCGGCGGCGAAGTGGCGCGCTACATCGGCCGCCACGGTACGAAGCGCGTGTCGAAGGCCGTGCTGATCGGCGCGGTGCCGCCGCAGATGGTGAAGTCGCCGAACAATCCCGGCGGCCTGCCGATGGACGTGTTCGACGGCATCCGCAAGAACGTCGCCGAGAACCGTTCGCAGTTCTACAAGGATCTCGCGGTGCCGTTCTTCGGGTTCAACCGCCCGAACGCCAAGCCGTCGCAGGGCACGATCGACGCATTCTGGTCGCAAGGCATGATGGGCGGCATTCACGGCCAGTATCTGTGCGTGAAGGAGTTCTCCGAAGTCGACTACACGGACGACCTCAAGAAGATCGACGTGCCGACGCTCGTGCTGCACGGCGATGACGACCAGATCGTGCCGATCGACGACTCGGCCCGGCTGTCGTCGAAGATCATCAAGCACGCGCAGTTGAAGGTGATCGAAGGCGGCTCGCACGGCATGTGCGTCGTGAACGCCGATCGCATCAACGCCGAGCTGCTCGCGTTCCTGCAGGCGTAAGCGCCGTCTGCCGTCGCGGCGCGCATGCCGCTTCGGCAGACGTGCCGTTCAGGATTTTTCAGAAAAATTCAGCCGCGCCGCGCTCACTGCGCCCGCACCGGCCTCAGCAGGATGCCGATCAGCGCACCGGCGAGCGCGAACGCCATCGCCACGCGGAAATTGTCGGCCAGCGCAAGCGTGGTCGCCTGCACGCGCACCGCCCGATCGACCAGCGCGTAGGCGGCCTTGTTGCCGGTCGCGACCGTGGCGCCGTGCGTCACCAGCGACGCCGCGCCGGCGCGCAGCCGCTCGAGCGTCTCGGGATCCGACAGCGACACATGCAGACCGACGAGATTCGAATGGGTACCCTCCCTGATCCGCTGAATCACCGCGATCGACGTCGTGCCGAGCTGCCCGCTCAGCAGGCGCGTCGTCTGCACGACCGCGCCGAACGTCAACGCGTGTTCGGCCGTCACGTGCTTGCCGAAGAAGAAGATCACCGATGTGAGCGCCATCGTCTGCCCGAGCGCCTGCAGCAGTTGCGATGGAATGAAGTCGGGTTCGGCCCATGCGGACGTGAGGCGCGCGCCGAGCGCGAACGCGATCGCCACCGTCACGAAGCCGGCGACGATCAGCCGGCGCGGATCGACGCGCTGCAGCAGCAATGCGACGCACGGCGCGAACAGCAGCTGCGGGATCGCGATCCAGCGCAGCGTATCGCCGATCTGCAACGGCCGCAGCCCGTACGTGCTGGCGAGGAACAGCGACGGGATGAAGCTCGTATTGAGCACGGTGAAGCGCACGAGGCCGACGAGCACGATCAGCAGCGCGATGTTCGGTCGCGCGAGATAGCCGAGGTCGAGGCCCGCGCGCGGCGACGCGAGCTCATGGATCAGGAACGCGGCGACCATCAGGATGCCGAGCGCGAGCAGCGCGACGATCAGCGGCGACTGCAGCCAGAACAGCCGTTCGCCCTGGTCGAGCGCGACGCACAGGCACGCGAAGCCGCCGGCGCCGAGCAGCATCCCGCGCGCATCGATGCCGGACGCGAAGCGCTTGACCGGCTCGTCCGCCAGCGACAGCAGCAGGCACGCGATGAACGGCACCGTCAGCACCGCGTTCTGCCAGAACAGCCAGCGCCAGCTCAGGTGTTCGCTGTACCAGCCCTCGAGCGTCGCCGACAGGTTCAGCGACATCTCGAGATTCATTGCATACGCGGCGATGCCGAACGCAATGAGCCGCGGCGGCAGCGTACGGACGACGAAGCCCACCGTCAGCGGGACGAACACGCCGGACGCGAGCCCCGCGATCGCCTGCAACACGACGAACGCGCCGAACTGCGTGCAGAGCGGCAGCGCGGTTTCGGCGCCGAGAAACACGACGGCGCCCGCGACCAGCACGCGGCGCGTGCCGAACATGAATGCCGCGGCGATCGCCAGCGGCCCGACGAACATCTGCGACGCGGTAAACGCGGTGTTGATCCATGCGCCTTCGTCGAAGCCGATGCCGAGCGCGCCGCGCACATCGGCAAGCCCGAGCGACGTGATGCGCGAGGTGAGCGTCGCGATGATCGCGCCGAGCAGCACGGCCGCGATCGCGGCGATCGACCGAAATGTCGGGATGTCGGAGGCCGCCGCCGGCGCGGCACGACCGGTCGCAAACGTGGTGTTCATCGTCAAGCGGCTCCCCGCTGTCAAGCTGGCGCAAGCATAACGCGATGCGTCGAACCGTGCCCGTACGATGGAGTTTGCCGACCATGACCTCACCTTCCGCCGATACGCCGGTCGCTTCGGCGCCGCCGCCAGCCGCGCCCGCTCGCTCGCGCTGGCCGGCCATCGTCGCGATCGCCGCGATCGCGCTGCTGCTCGTCGCATTGCTCGTGTACGAGTTCGACGCACGCGATCGCGGCACCGACGACGCGTACGTGACCGGTCACCTGCACGTGATCTCGCCGCGCGTGGCCGGCACGGTCGAGCATGTGCTCGTCGACGACAACCAGTTCGTGCATGCCGGCGACCCGCTCGTGCAGATCGACCGGCGCGACTTCGACGTGCGGGTCGCGGCGCAGCGTGCACGCGTCGCCCAGGCGCATGCCGATGCGAGCCGCGCACACGCGCTGATCGAGCAGGCGGACGCGGCACTCGTGTCGGCGCACGCCGATGCCGACAAGGCCGAACTCGATTACGCCCGCGCACGCGAACTGACCCGCGAGACGCCGCGCGGCTTGTCGAAGCAGGAGTTCGACGCGGCCGATGCCGCACGCAAGTCGGCCCGTGCGCGCGTCGCGGCGGCCGATGCGCAACGGCGCAGCGCCATCGCCGCCGCCGAGGCCGCCGACGCCGCGGCGAGCCAGAACGACGCCGAGTTGCGCGACGCGCTTCTGCAACTCGGCTACACGGCCGTCGTCGCGCCGTCGGACGGCTACGTCGGCAAGAAGACCGTCGAGACGGGCGAACATGTCGCGCCGGGCCAGGCGCTGCTCACGCTGGTCGAGCCGCATCCGTGGATCGTCGCCAATTTCCGCGAGACGCAGCTGCGGCACGTGCGCGCCGGCGACGCCGTGCAACTGCGCTTCGATGCGCTGCCGCAGCGCACGTTCACGGGGCGCATCGACAGCCTGTCGCCCGCGACGGGCGCGCAGTTCGCGCTGCTGCCGCCCGACAACGCGACCGGCAATTTCACGAAGGTCACGCAGCGCGTGCCCGTGAAGATCCTGCTCGACGGCCCGGCCGCGACGGAGCCGCGCATCCGGCCCGGGCTGTCGGTGGTCGTCACGCTGCAGGGCGGCGGCGAATCGCGATGAAGCACGCATGCTTACTGCTCGCCGCGAGCCTGCTGGCCGCGTGCTCGATCGCGCCGCAGCCGCTCGCGCCCGTGCCGGTCGGGCACGACGGGTTCCGCCATGCCGATCCTTCGACCGGTCCGTCAACCGCTACGCGCACGCCGTCGCTCGCTGCGTGGCCGGACGGGTTCGGCGACCCGCAACTCGGCCGCCTCGTCGACGCCGCGCTCTCGCACAACCTCGATATCCGCGTGGCGGCCGCGCGCGTCGACCAGGCGCAGGCACTGCTCGGCGTGCGCGATGCCGCGCTGGCGCCGACCGTGCGCGTCGATCCGTCATTCAGCCGCACGCGCGTCTCCGGCACGGTCGACAACGCGCTGCCGAAGCGCACGATGCACAACTGGTCGGTTCCCGTCGCCGCGAGCTACGAAGTCGATCTATGGGGCCGCTTGCGCGGCGATGCCGACATCGGCGAACAGAACGTGCTGCAGGCGGCGGCCGACCGCGATGCGGTGCGTCTGCGGGTGGCGACCGAAGTGGCCGTCGACTATCTGACGCTGCGCTACGTCGACGACGATCTCGTGACGCTCACGCGCGCGATCGGGCTGCGGCGCACCGCGCTCGACGTGATCGCCGCCCGCGTGCGGGCCGGCGCGGCGAGCGATCTCGACGGGCTGCGCGCGTCGGCCGATCTCGATACCGCGCATGCCGATCTCGCGGAGAGCCGCCGGCTGCGCGAGAACCTCGTCGACGCCATCGCAGTGCTGACCGGCGTGTCGCCGACCGCATTCGACGTCGGCACGGGTACCGTGCTCGTGCAGGTGCCGGACGTGCCGTCCGGGCTGCCATCCGCGCTGCTCGCCCAACGCCCGGACGTATTCGCGGCGGCACGGCGCGCCGATGCGGCGTCGCTCGAACTGGGCATCGCGCGCACCGCATGGCTGCCGACGCTGACACTGACCGCCGACGGCGGTTTCGCCACCCGCGACCTGCGGTCGTTTCTCGACCGCAACAGCTCGCTGTGGAGTCTCGGCGCGAACGTCGCGCTGACGCTGTTCGACGGCGGCAAGCGCGATGCCGAGGTGGCTGCCGCGCGTGCCGGCATGGACGCAGCCGACGCGAACTATCGCGCGATCGCGATCGGTGCGTTGCGCGACGTGCAGGACGCGCTCAACGACATCGCCGCGCAAAAGGAGCGGATCGTGCGCTACGACGACGCGGCGCGCGCGACGGATGCGGCGGCCCGGCTGTCATTGAGCCGTTATGCGCATGGGTACGTCAGCTATCTGGAAGTGATCGACGCCGATCGCGATGCGCTGAATGCGCGACGCCAGCTGATTCACAGCCGGCAGGCGCTGGCCGTCGCGACGGTGAGCCTCGTGCGCGCATTGGGCGGCGGGTGGACGCCGCCGGCGCGCGCCGGCCGGGACGGATTGCGCGACGCGACGCAGGCGGACGCGCGATGAATCCATCGAGCGGCCCGCACCTGCGTCACGCGCTCGCGAGCCGATGTGCGTCCTCGCCGAGAAACCGGTGCACGAAGGTCACCGCCATCGCGCCTTCGCCGACCGCCGACGCGACGCGCTTGACCGATCCCGATCGCACGTCGCCGGCCGCGAACGATCCCGGCACGCTGGTTTCCAGGTGGTACGGCCGTCGCTCGAGCGGCCACACGCGCTCGAACGCCGGACAGTCGTACAGGTCGCCGCCGGTGACGAGATAACCGTCCGGATTGCGGATGATGTCGGTGTCCTTCGCCCAGTCGGTATTCGGCGCGCCGCCGATGCACACGAACAGGCGCGTGGCCGGCAGCCGTTCGCACGTGCCGTCCGCCGAGCGAAGCTCGATCGCGTCGAGCCAGCCGTCGCCGTGCAGCGCGGCGACGCTCGACCGGTAGCGGACCTCGATGTTCGGCGTGCGCTCGATCCGGTCGATCAGGTAGCGCGACAGCGTGTCCGCGAGCGACGCACCGCGCACGAGCATCGTCACCTGGCGCGCATGCCGCGAGAAATTCATCGCGGCCTGGCCGGCCGAATTGCCGCCACCGACGATGAATACCTGCTCGCCCGCGCACATCGGCGCTTCGCTCGACCCCGCGCCGTAAAACAGCCCCGCATTCAGAAACGCCGGCTCCTCCGGCAGCCCGAGGCTGCGATATTCGATGCCGGTCGCGCAGATGTTCGTGCGCGCGACCAGGATCGACCCGTCGGCGAGCTCGACGCGGATCTTGCCGTCGACGAACGTCGCATGCACGCCCTCGCGCATCGTCAGCAGCTCGACGCCGAACTTCACCGCCTGCTCGCGCGCGCGTTCCGCGAGTTCCGCGCCCGGAATGCCGTCGGGGAAGCCCATGTAGTTCTCGATCAGCGAACTCGTGCCGGCCTGCCCGCCTATCGCGCCGCGCTCGATCACGACCGCGCGCAACCCTTCGGACGCCGCGTAGACCGCCGCCGACAGCCCGGCCGGCCCCGCGCCGTAGATCGACACGTCGTATTCGACGAAGCGCGGGCGCGCGACCCAGCCGAGCCGCGCGGCAATCTCGGCCAGGGTCGGCTGGTACAGGCGCGAGCCGTCCGGAAAGATCACGACCGGCAGCCGGATGTCGCGCAGCGGCGCGATGCCGAGCACCTGCGCGCAGTCGGCGTCGGAGGTCAGCTCGCACCAGTCGTACGCAATCATGCGCCGCTGCAGGAAATCGCGGATCGCGTACGCGTCCCTGCTGCGCGGCAGACCGACGATCCGCACGTGTTGCGGTTGATCCATGAGCGCCTCCCGATGATGTCGATGTCGGATGCGGTTCGGCCGGTGCCGCGGCGTGGCCGAACGCATTCGCGACTGTACGCTGCCGCCGCGCGCCGCGCGGGCCGCTTCATGACAATTAAGGTCCGGCCGCGACGCGACGCTGCACAATGCCGCGTATCCCTCCCGCTTGCGGCCGCGTGCCGGCCGTGCCGCGAGCGTCGCTCCCGCGCCGGCATCGGAGCGCAAGATGGCCAACGCCTGTACGCATCTCGACGAAGCACGCGTGTTCGACACCGACAAGGACTACTGTGAGGAATGCATCAGATCGGGCAGCGGCTGGGTACATTTGCGGATGTGCCTGATCTGCGGGCACGTCGGTTGCTGCGACTCGTCGCCGAATCGCCACGCGAGCCGACATTTCCGTGACACCGGCCATCGGCTCGTCCGCTCGATCGAGCCCGGCGAGCGCTGGATCTGGTGCTACGCGGACGAAGTCGTCGCCGGCGAGATCCCGTCTTGACGCAGCGCGCGGGGCCGCCGCGACACGGCGCGCCCGTCATCCGCGCCGCGCGCCGCACCCGGTCGATCCGGGGCCGGACACCGTTCAGAACGTTTCAGCGCCGCTTCAGGCCATGATCGCGGCCGCTGCGTAGACTGCCGTTCATGAGCTGCCGCGCAGGACGACGCTTGCGCTCGTTATCGACTGCTGGAGTGACAAAAATGATCCCCGTCGCCAATCACCGCCGCGCCGCAAGACGGTCGCGGCCGCACCGGACGGCCACGCACGGCCGATACGCATCGTCCGGTGTTACCGCGCATCGCATGACCTGCGCCGCACCGCTTCGCCTGGAGCGCGCATGAAGCACAAACGACTCTGGATCGGCGCGGCCGGCATCGCGATCGCGGGCGTCGCGGTCGCGATCGGCATCATGGTGCGGCCGTCGATCGCGCCGATCGATCCGCCCGCCCCTACTTCGTTCGACCCGCAGCTGGTGCGCGCCGGCGCGCGCGTCGTCGCACTCGGCGACTGCGTCGTGTGCCATACCGCGAAGGACGGCAAGCCGTTCGCCGGCGGCCTGCCGCTCGCGACGCCGTTCGGCACGATCTATGCGACCAACATCACGCCGGATCCGGAAACCGGCATCGGCCGCTGGTCGCGCGACGCGTTCGCCCGCGCGCTGCGCACCGGCATCGGGCGCAACGGCCAGCCGCTGTACCCGGCGTTTCCGTACATTCATTTCACGAAGATGTCGGACGACGACATCGCCGCCGCGTATGCGTACCTGATGACACGCACGCCGGTTCGCGCGACGACGCCGGCCAACGACCTGGTGTTTCCGCTGAACTTCCGGCCGTTGGTCGCGTTCTGGAACGTGCTGTTCCTGCGCGAAGGCGCGTATCAACCCGACCCCGCGCTGTCCGCGCAATGGAACCGCGGCAGGATGCTCGTGGACGGGCTCGGCCACTGCGCGTCGTGCCATTCGCCGCTGAACGCGATCGGCGGCGAAGAGCGCGGCCGCGCATTCGACGGCGGCATCGTCGACGGCTGGGAAGCGCCGCCGCTCAATGCGCTCGGCCAGGCCGCGCGGCCGTGGACGCAGGCGCAGCTCGTCACGTACCTGCGCACCGGCCGCGCGAGCGAGCACGGCGCGGCGGCCGGGCCGATGCTGCCGGTCACGCGCGATCTCGCGACGGTGCCGGCGGAAGACGTCGAAGCAATCGCCGCGTACATCCTGTCGATCCAGAAGCCGGCGAACGGGCATGCGGCCACGGCCGCCGCACCGGCCGAACGTGCCGCGACGACGCCGGCCGCGCAGCGCGGCGCCGTGCTGTTCCAGGCATCGTGCGCGCAGTGCCACGGGCCGGCCGCGCCGATGCAGTCGATCGGCGAGCGGCCGACGCTCGCGTTCAGCACGGCCGTGAACGCCGATACGCCGCGCAATACGATCCAGATGATGTTCAACGGCATCGGCTGGCACGGCGAGGACACATTGAACTACATGCCGTCGTTCATCGACCAGTACGACGACGCGCAGATCGCCGATCTCGCCGCTTACGTGCGCGCGACCTACACCGATCGCCCCGCATGGTCCGGCGTCGACGCGATGGCCGCGAAGCTCAGAAAAGAGGACACAGCCCGATGATTACCCTCACCGTCAACGGCGTGCGGCACACGCTGGACATCGATCCGTCCACGCCGCTGCTGTACGCGCTGCGCAACGACCTGCACCTGCACGGCGCGAAGTTCGGCTGCGGCCTCGGCCAATGCGGCGCCTGCACGGTGATCGTCGACGGCAAGCCGACGTTCTCGTGCCTGATGCCGGTGGCCGCGGTCGGTGCGCGCAGCGTGCGCACCATCGAGAGCCTCGGCACTGCCGAGCATCCGGGCCCGCTGCAGCGCGCGTTCGTCGAGCATCAGGCCGCGCAGTGCGGCTACTGCATCGCGGGGATGATCATGCGCGCGCAGGCACTGCTCGAGCGCAACCCGAAGCCGACCGAACAGGAACTGCGTACGCACATGGAGCCGAACCTGTGCCGCTGCGGCACGCACATGCGGATCCTCGCGGCCGTGCGCTCGGTCGCGGGGCTGCCGCCCCCCGAACCGGCTTCCGCTCCCGTCACGATCAGCAAGGGGCTGTAATGAATTCCCACGACGACATCGACGAAGGCCGCCGGCACTTCATCGTCTCCGGCGCGCTGTTCGTCGCGTTCACGCTCGCGCCGGCCGCGCGCGCGGCCGCACAGCTCGTGATCGCGGACGAAGGGGCCGCCGTGCACGTGGCAAAAACCACCCAGACGCTCGCGGGCAGCCTGAAGACCAATCCACTGCTCGACGCGTGGATCAAGATCGCGCCGGACGGCAAGGTCACCGTATTTACCGGCAAGGTCGAGCTCGGCACCGGCGTGCGCACCGCGCTGCTGCAGGTGGCCGCCGAGGAACTCGACATGAATCCGTCGCTGATCACGTTCCTGACAGCCGACACCGGCGCATCGCCCGACGAGGGGTTGACCGCGGGCAGCCACACGATGGCCGACAGCGGTTCCGCGCTGCTGAACGCGGCCGCGCAAGTGCGCGCGCTGCTGGTGGAAGGCGCGGCGAAGCGCTTCGGCGTCGACGCGCGCACGCTGACGACCGCCGACGCAGTCATCAAGGCGCCCGACGGCCGCACGATGACCTACGGCGACGCGATCCGCACCGTCGACCTGCATCGCAACGCCGCGCCCACGTCGCCGCTGAAGAGCCCGGCGACGTTCACGGTGATCGGCACGTCGCTGCCGCGCGTCGACATCCCGAACAAGGTAACGGGCGGCGTCAGCTACGTACAGGACATGCAGTTGCCCGGCATGCTGCACGCACGCGTCGTGATGCCGCCGGTGTACGAAGCGAAGCTGCTGTCGTTAGATGAAGCGGCGATCCTGAAGCTGCCGGGCGTCGTGCGGATCGTGCGCAACGGCAGCATGCTCGCGGTGGTCGCGCAGGGCGAATGGCAGGCGGTGGTCGCGCAGCGCGCGCTTGCCGCCGCGTGCCGGTGGTCGCCCGGGCGCAAGCTGCCCGATCGCGCCACCGTGCATGCCGACCTGAAGCGGATCTCGACGCAGCGCATCGAGATCGCGAACACGCACACGGCCACCGCGCCGGCCGCGAAGACGCTCAACGCGACGTTCCTGAAGAACTACCTGCTGCACGGCTCGATCGGGCCGTCGTGTGCGGTCGCACACCTCGAGAACGGGACGATGACGGTGTGGACCCATTCGCAAGGCGTCTACCCGCTGCGCGACGCTCTGGCCGAGATGCTGTCGATGCCGAAGGCGATCGTGCGCTGCATTCATACCGAAGGGTCCGGCTGCTACGGACACAACGGGGCCGACGACGCAGCCGCGCACGCGGCGCTGATGGCCGCCGCGATGCCCGGCAAGCCGATTCGCGTGCAGTGGATGCGCGAGCAGGAACACACGTGGGATCACTTCACGCCGGCGATGGTGACCGAGGTCAGCGCATCGCTCGACGCGAACGGCCGCATCGTCGACTGGAATTACGCGTTGTGGAGCAGTTCGCACAACGAGCGGATCGTCAATGCCGGCCGGCTGCTGCCGGCGCGGATGCTTGAGCCGCCGTTCGTGCCCGCGCCGTCGACGCCGATGCTGCAACCGGAGGGCGGCGCCGATCGCAACGCGATTCCGCTGTATGCGCTGCCGAACCAGCATATCGTCAACAACTTCTCGCCGACGATGCCGCTGCAGACGTCCGCGATGCGCTCGCTCGGCGCACACACCAACGTGTGGGCGATCGAAAGCTTCATGGACGAGCTCGCGCACGCGGCCGGCGTCGATCCGGTCGAATTCCGGCTGCGTCACATGGAAGACCATCGCGCGCGGCAGGTGATCCAGCTCGCCGCGAAGCACTTCGGCTGGCCGCGGCCGCCGCGCGCGCGCAACCGCGGCGTCGGCTTCGCGTTCGGCAAGTACAAGAACCTGATGGCGTACGTCGCGCTCGCGGTCGAGGTGTCGGTCGTGCCGGAAACCGGCCAGGTGACGCTCGAGCACGCGGAAGCCGCCGTCGACGCGGGGCAGATCGTGTCGCCGGACGGGATCCGCAACCAGATCGAGGGCGGCATCCTGCAGGCCGCGAGCTGGACGCTCTACGAAGCGCTGAAGTACGACACCGAACGGATTCGCAGCTTCGACTGGAGCAGCTACCCGATCCTGCGCTTCTCGGCCGCACCGCAGAGCGTGAAGGTCCATCTGGTCAATCGCCCGGGTGCACCGTTCCTCGGCGCGGCCGAGGCGTCGATGGGGCCGACCGCCGGTGCGCTCGCCAACGCGATCTTCGATGCGACCGGCCAGCGCATGCGCGAAATGCCGTTCGCCGGCGACGCGCTGAGAAAGCGCATCGACGCCTAGCGGTTCGATCACACCCGCCACGCGACACGCTATATCCGATACCCGACAAGACGGCGCCGGCACGCACCGGCGCCGCATGCAGACAGGCTGGAGAACTTCCGACGATGGATACCTTGCTTTCGATGCGCGTGTTCACGCGCATCGTCGAAACCGGCAGCTTCACCCGCGCCTCCGACACGACCGGCCTCACGACGCCGCGCGTGTCCGCGCTGCTCAGCGCGCTCGAACAGCACCTCGGCTGCCGGCTGCTGAACCGCACGACGCGCCGCATCTCGCTGACCGAGGACGGCCAGGCATACTACGAACGTTCCGTCGCGGTGCTGCGCGAAATCGACGACATGGAAGCGTCGGTCTCGCAGGCGCGCAACGTGCCGCGCGGCCGGCTGAAGGTGAACCTGCCGCCCGCGATGGCCAAGCAGGTCGTGGTGCCCGCGCTGCCCGCGTTCCTCGATGCCCACCCCGGCATCATGATCGAACTCGGCGTGACCGACCGGCAGATCGATCTCGTCGGCGAAGGCGTCGACTGCGTGGTGCGCATCGGCGCGCTCGACGACTCGGGGATGATCGCGCGGCGCATCGGCAGCCTGACCACCTGCACGTGCGCGTCGCCCGCGTACCTGGCACGGTTCGGCGAGCCGGAGACGGTCGACGACCTCGCGCAGCACGTGGCGGTCAGCCACATCTCGGCCGATACCGGGCGCCCCCGCGTATGGGACTACGTCGTCGACGGCGAGCCGCGGGTCGTGCAGATGTGCGGCACGGTCGCCGTCAACGATGCGGACAACTACATCGAGTGCGGCATCGCGGGCATCGGCCTGATCAAGACGTCGCTGTACCTCGTCGAGCCCTATCTGAAATCGGGCCGGCTGCGCGAGGTGCTGACGGATTTCAACGCGCCGCCCCGGCCGATCTCGGTGCTGTATCCGCCCAATCGCCACGTGCCCGTCAAGCTCAAGGTGTTCGTCGACTGGCTCGCGGGCCTGTTCGAGCAGATTCCGACGCTGCAGGGCAAGCGCGGCTGACCGGGCGCGGCGCCTTTGCGTGCCGCGCAACGCTCGATTGCGCGGCGGCCCGGTTCCGGTTTTATCGACCGGCCAATAGTATGGGCGGCAACGCGGTGCACCGTATCGCGCGCCCGGCGAACTCCATGCAGGCGCGGCGACACGGTGACCCACCTCTCTCTTCTCAAGGAGCCCACCATGTCAGCCGATTCAACGCCGCGCGCGCAGCCTGCGCACGGCACCCAACTCACGCAGGGGTTGATCCTGCTGTTCGCATTCAGCTGCGGCGCGATCGTCGCGAACCTGTACTACGCGCAGCCGATCACGGAACTCATCGCGCCCGGCCTGCACATGTCCGGCGGCACGGCGAGCCTGATCGTGTCGTTGACGCAGATCGGCTATGCACTCGGCCTGTTCTTCATCGTGCCGCTCGGCGACCTGCTCGAGAACCGCAAGCTGATGATCGTGACGGCCGTCGTGTCGATTGCAAGCCTCGCCGCGGCGGCGTTCGTGCGCACACCCGGGCTCTTTCTCGCGATTTCGCTGCTGATCGGCTTCAGCTCGGTGGCCGTGCAGATCCTCGTGCCGCTCGCCGCGCACCTCGCGCCGGATCATTCGCGCGGCCGCGTGGTCGGCACGATCATGAGCGGGCTGCTGCTCGGCATCCTGCTGGCCCGCCCGCTGTCGAGCGTCGTGGCCGACGCGTTCGGCTGGCGTTTCGTGTTCGCGGCGGCCGCCGTGCTGATGACGCTCGTCACGGCCGTGCTCGCGTTGACGATTCCGCAGCGCCAACCCGACCATCGCGCGACCTATTTCGAGCTGATCGGCTCGCTGCTGCAGCTGGTTCGCACGATGCCTGTCCTGCGCCATCGCGCGTTCTACCAGGGCCTGATGTTCGCGTCGTTCAGCCTGTTCTGGACCGCCGTGCCGGTCGAGCTGACGCGTCACTACGGACTGTCGCAGTCGGCCATCGGCCTGTTCGCGCTGGTCGGGGCGATCGGCGCGACGTCGGCACCGGTGGCCGGGCGCCTCGCGGACGCCGGCCATACGGTGCGCGCGACGCTGATCGCGCTGGTCGCCGGCACGCTCTCGTACGCGATCGGGTTCGTGCACGGCACCGGCCTGTACGGGCTCGTCGTGACCGGCATCGTGCTCGACTTCGCGGTGCAGATGAACATGGTGCTCGGCCAGCGCGAGATCTACGCGCTGCACGCGGCAAGCCGCAACCGGCTGAACGCGCTGTACATGACGAGCATCTTCGTCGGCGGCGCCGTGGGCTCCGCGCTCGCAAGCCCGCTGTACGAGCATGGCGGGTGGACACTCGTCGCGGCGGTGGCCGGGGCGTTCCCGATCGTCGCGCTCGCGCACTACCTGCTCGTCGGCCGGCCGCACGCGCAACGTCACGCACTCGGCTGAACCCCGCCGCCCCCTTCAAACTTCAAACCGATTCGTTCGCGGGGCGCGTCGCCGCCCCGCTCCACGCCGAAGAAAAGGAGTCCATCATGTCTTCCCTGCTCAGTGCCTATGATCTGCGCGGCCTCGCGCTGCCGAACCGCGTCGTGATGGGGCCGATGACGCGCTCGCGCGCGCCGTCGCGCGGGCTGCCCACCGAACTGATGGCCGAGTACTACGCGCAGCGCGCGTCGGCCGGCCTGATCGTGACCGAGGCGACCAACGTCAGCCGCGCGTCCGCCGCGTTCGAGCTGACACCGGGGCTCGTCGACGATGCGCAAGCCGCCGGCTGGAAAGTCGTCACCGATGCCGTGCATGCGCGCGGCGGGCGCATCTTCGCGCAACTGTGGCACGGCGGGCGCGTCAGCTCGCTGACGCTGCTCGGCGGCGCCGTGCCGCTGTCGCCGTCCGGCGTGAACGACGACCTCGAACAGCTGCAGGTATGGGCACAGTTGCAGAACGGCTACTACACGAAGATTCACGCGACGCCGTCGCGCGCAATGACGACCGACGAAGTCGTCGCGGCCGTCGATGAATTCCGGCAAGCGGCCACGCGCGCGATGGCCGCCGGCTTCGACGGCGTCGAGATCCATGCGGCCAACGGCTACCTGCCGCACCAGTTCCTGTCGTCGACGCTGAACCGCCGCGACGATCGCTACGGCGGCTCGCTCGCGAACCGCGCGCGCTTTCTTGCGGAAATCATCGATGCGGTCGGTGGCGTGATGCCGCTCGGCCGCGTCGGCGTGCGGATCTCGCCGTACGCGAAGTACAACAACGTGCGCGATGCCGATCCGGATGCGACGCTCGCGTACGTCGGCCGGATGCTCGACGACGCGGGTGTCGCCTATCTGCACGCGGCCGACACCAACGGCTGGAGCGGCGAGCCCGATCTGCCGCGCATCGTCGAGCACGCGCGCCGGTCGTTCGGCGGCACGCTGATCGTCAACGGCGGTATTTCACCGGACGCGGCAAACGCGTTGATCGACGCGGGCGACGCCGATCTCGTCGCGTTCGCACGCGCCTATATCGCGAACCCCGATCTCGTCGAACGCCTCGCGGCACGCGTCCCGCTCGCGGAACCGAAAGCCGTCGGCTGGTACGGCGGCGACCGCGCCGGATACGTCGACTATGCGCGGCACGACGCGGCCGGATCGCCCGCGTAGCCGGCAGATGCGCCGCGCACGGCACGGGGCGTCGCGCACCCCGTCGCGATACCTCGGCCTGCGCGGCCGATTCCCGCGCGATGCAACGGCGCCGTCAAGCGTCGCTCCACCGCGCCCCCAGCACGCGCCCGCAGAAATTCGGCCGATGGAAATCCGGATCCGCGCGTTCGAGCACGTCGGCGCTCCACGTGCCGAAAGTCGACTGCGGCCGATGCTCGACGCCGCGCGCGACCGCGGCAAGGAACGTTTCGCGAAATCCGCTGCCGCGCGGGTAAGCCGCGAGCAGCGCGGTGCGCTCGTCGGCGGTGTAGCTGTCGAAATCGGTTGCCATCAAATCCGTCGACACGGCGCGTGCCAGCGCGCGGGCGAGCGGCGACGCTCGCTCGGCCACACCGGGCGTCGTATGCAGCGCGATCGCGTGCCAGACGTCGTCGCGCATGCTGCGTGCGCGCCGATGCCGCACCAGCAGCGCGCGCGCGGCATCCGCGCCGTCGAGCTCGTAACGCTCGGGCGAGCGGCAGTAAGCGGGGCTCAGCCCCATGTTCGCGTACATCGCGGCGACGTACAGCGCATCGGCATCGCACCCTTCGCCTGCACGCCGCGCGGCGAGCGACGCGAACACGAACACGCGCGCGGCATGATCGGCGAGCGCGGCAGGCAACGCTGCACGTGCCGCGTCGGCCGCCTCGACCGCAAGCGTCGTGCGCGGAATGCTGACGCCGGCCACTTCGTCGCCGGTCGACGGTGCGCGTGTGTGCGCAACGTTCATCGTGTCTCCTTCCTGTCCCGCGCACGGGACGAAAAATCGTTCAAGGCCATGCCGCGCGATGGGGTGCGTGCCGGCTAGCACGCGACGCAGCGGCGGCCGCACGCGTCGCAGCGGTCGCCGGCCGCGCAGGCCGTCGGATGGCGCGGCCGCGCGAAGCGGCGCCCGGGGCCGCGTGCCCGGCACGCATCGGTGCCGGGGTTCATGCATGCGTCGCCCGCCGCCGATGCGCGCGGGCTGCCATGCCCGTTCGCGCCGGCTTCAGGCGTGCCGCCGCCATCGGCGACCGGCGACCATCCGGGGCTGGCGGGCGGCGGCGGCGGCGCGAGCGACGCGTATTCCCGCTCCGCATGCACGACCTTCCCGTCGACGATCGTCAGCACCGACGACAGCTGCGGGATGCGCGGCGTGTCGATCGTGAAATAGTCGTCGCTGAGCACCGCGAAATCCGCGTAATGGCCGGGCACCAGCGCCCCCTTGCGATGCTCGTCGGCGGAGAACCACGCGCTGCCGACCGTGTAGCAGCGCAGCGCCTCCATCCGGCCGAGCCGGTTGCGCGGCGGATACAGCACGGTGCCGCCGACGCTGCGCCCCGACACCATCCAGTGCAGCGCGACGAACGGGTTGTAGCTCGCCGCATCCAGCGCGCCGGAGCCTGCCCCGACCGGCAACCCGGCCGCGAGCATCGCGCGGATCGGCGGCGCGCGCGTCGCCGCGGCCGCACCGTCGCGCGCGATGAACGCCTCGCCCTGGAACGCCATGCGCGGCTGCACGGTCACGCCGCCGCCCAGCGCCGCCACGCGCGCGATGTTCGCATCCGACATCGTCTCGCACCGGTCGAAACACCAGCGCAGCCCGGCGAACGGCGTATCGCGGTTCACCGCCTCGAACACGTCGAGGAAGCGGCCGATCGCCTCGTCGTAGGTCGCATGCAGCCGGAACGGCCAGCGGTGGCGGACCAGCAGCCGGACGACGGCGGTCAGTTCCGCGTCGACCGACGCGGGCAGTTCGGTGCGCGGGTCGAGAAAATTCCCCAGATCTACCGCCGAAAACAGCAGCCGCGCGCCCGCGCCGTTTGCGCGCAGGAACGCATCGCCGTCGCCGGGCGAGGTCAGCGCAATCCACTGCGCGAAGTCGTCGATTTCCCGGCCGGCGTGCCGTGCGCCCAGTGCGTACGCGATGCGCGTCGTCAGTTCGCCGCGGCGTGCAAGCGCGATGACCGCCGCGTAATCGTCCGGATACGTCAGGCCGTCGCCGCCGGCGTCGATCGCGCTCGTCACGCCCACGCGGTTCAGCGCGCGCATGAACTGCCGCGTCGAATTGACCCGGTCGGCCGCGCCGAGCACCGGCGCATGCGCGAGCGCCGCGGCCAGCACGGCCGGGTCCGGGCGCGCGAGCAGCAGCCCGGTCGGCCGCCCATGGCGGTCGCGCCGCAATTCGCCGCCCGGCGGATCGGGCGTGTCGCGCCCGTACCCGATCGCGCGCAGCGCGGCCGCATTCAGCCACGCGCTGTCGCCGAGATGCTGGACGAACACCGGCGTATCGGGTGCGATCGCATTGAGCTCGGCCACCGTCGGGCCGCGCTTCTCCGCGAACTGCAGCGCGGTCCAGCCGCCGCCCACGCGTACCCAGTGCGGCGCAGGCGTGCGCAAGGCCTGCCGATGCAGCAGGTCGAGCGCGGCGGCGAGCGACGGCACGCCGTCCCAGCGCAACTCCAGGTTGAAGTTCGCGCCGCCGCGGATGGCCTGCAGGTGCGCGTCGACAAGCCCGGGGATCACCGTGCGGCCGTTCAGGTCGATGCAGGTCGTGTCGCCGTGCGCATGACGCAGCACGTCGCGATCGTCGCCGGTCGCGACGATGCGCCCGTCCTTCACCGCAAGTGCGCTGACGAACGAGCGCTGCTCGTCCTGGGTCGCAATCTTGCCGTTGAAGACGACGAGGTCCGCCGCGCGCGCGGGTTCCGTCGCTCTAAGCACCGTCGGGCCTCCCGTGCGCACGCGCACGCCGCGCCGCGCCGCGCGTGCGTCGCATCGTCGAACGACGGAAACCCGCTGCGTCGCCCGCATCGGCACGCATGCCGCGATCGCGCAGTCGCGCGGTTGCCTGGAACTCGCGCATCGCTATGCGGCCTGCTGCGCCGCGTCGGCGGCGTCGTGGCGCGCAGGCGTGCGGGACGGCGGCGGCATGTCCTGGCGGACGAAATTCTGCACGCGCAGCAAGCGCCGCACGTCATGGGCGCGCGAATGCGGATCGAAGTGCCGCGCGACGCCGGCGACCAGCGTCGACGCGTGCGCGGTGCGCCCCCGCTCGATCAGGTGATCGGCGAGATCCAGCGCACCGCGCAGCGCCCACATCGACGCGCCCTGCCCGTTCGCGGTCTGGATCGCCATCTGCAGATGACGATGGCCGTCGGCTTCGTACGCGAGCGCGACATCGGGGGCCGCGATCCGTGCCTGTTCGAGCATCGCGACGCCCGTCACGCGCAGCAGTTCCGGCACGAACAGATGCTCGCCGTGCGCGCGGCAGCGCGCGAGCGTCGCATCGAGCCGCGTACGCGCCTCGCCTGCGCGGCCGACGCGTACGAGACCCTCCGCATACGCGACGTTCAACGGGGCGAGCAGCCGCCGGAACCCGCTCGCCTCGACACGCCGCAGCGCGGGTTCGAGCCGCGCGAGGCCCGCGCCGGGATGACCGGCCTGGATGTCGAACTGGCCGGTCAGGCATTCCGCGTGATTGCGCCAGATGTCGAAGCCGTGCGCGCTCGCGGTCGTGCGCAGCGTCGCGAGATAGTCGGACGTGATGTCGTGGTCGCCGTAGCGCAGCGCGATCGGCACGGCGGCCGCGCCCAGCACCACGCACAGCGCGAGCGCGGACGGGCCGCGGCGCGCGCACTCGACCGCTTGCGCGGCGATGCGCATCGCATGGTCGGGGTCGCCCTGCATCCACACGAGCCGCGTGAGCATCGTGCGCGCGAGCGTCGTCATGTCGACGCCGAGCGCTGCCTGCGCACAAGGCGGTTCGCCCACCTCGCCGAGTTCGGCCGTCGCCGCTTCGAGCCGCTCACGCGCCTGCGCGTGCTCGCCGAAATAGTGCAGCGACGTGGCGACCATCGCGTTGGCCAGGAGCCGCTGCGAGCGGTCGCCGCGCCGCTCGGCCGCGCGCTCGAAGCGTGTCGCGTAGCGCAGCGATTCGTGAATGTCCGACAGCGTCAGCATCGTATTCCACAGCCCGACCAGCGCGCGCGCATCGAACGTAGCGTCGCCGACATGGGCGGCAAGACCGAGCGTGCGGTCCCACATCGCGGCCGCGGCCATGGCGTCGCCGTCCGTATGCAGCAGCGCCGACGCGCAGGCCGCGCGCAACCGCATCTCACGCGCGGCATCAACGGGGTCGGCCGCGGCCGTGTCGAATGCGTCGAGCACCTGGCGCGCCCGCGCCGCGCATTCGTGCATCCGTGCCGGCTCCAGCAGCGCGCGCGCCAGGAGGTCGGCTTCGGGCGCGGGCGTTTCGTCGGCGGCCAGGGCGAGCGCGTCGGTTGATGCGTCGGCTGGTGCGTCGTTCGGCGCTTGCGTGACCGCATCGACTGTTACGTCGTTCAG
This sequence comes from Burkholderia sp. 4NA327C6, assembly GCF_005502655.1. Lineage (NCBI taxonomy): Bacteria > Pseudomonadati > Pseudomonadota > Betaproteobacteria > Burkholderiales > Burkholderiaceae > Burkholderia > Burkholderia sp. 4NA327C6. The sequence goes on from NZ_SCNZ01000038.1 coordinate 40,889, forward strand.
TACTACGGCGCCCCCATCCGCTGATGCGTCGTTCGGTGCTTCCGCGACCACATCCGTTGATCCGTCGTTCGGTGCTTCGGCGACCACATCGTCGCGCCGCGCGGCGTCCACGTTCGCCGCCGCGTGCTCGTGCCCCTGCTCGCGTTCGTGCCCCTGCTCGTGCTCGTACCGTGCGTGACGCGCCGTGATGCGCTCGAACTCGCCCTCGTTATGCAGTTTTTCCAGCGCATACGCGCGCGTCGATTCGGTCAGCCGGTACCGCGCATAGGCGCCGTGGAACTCGACGGTCACCAGCGACTTCGCGACCAGTTCGCCGAGCACTGCGATCATGTCCGCGGCCGACGTGCCGGGCTCAGTGGCGACCGCGTACGCGGCATCGAACGTAAACGGCCCGATGAAGCATCCCATCCGGCGGAACAGCGCACGTGCGGCCGGGTCGAGCAGCACGTAGCTCCAGTCGAACGTCGCTCGCAGCGTCTGATGACGCGGCAGCGCCGAGCGCAGCCCGCCGGTCAGCAGGTTCAGCCGGTCGTCCAGCCGCGACGCGACGACCGCGAGCCCGAGCGTCGCGACGCGCGCCGCGGCCAGTTCGATCGCGAGCGGCAGCCCGTCGAGCCGCCGGCAGATATCGGCGATCAGCCGCATGCCGGCTTCGTCGACCGGACAATCCGGCGCAGCCGTGCGAACCCGTTCCAGGAACAGCTCGACGGCGGAACAACGAACGATCTCGTCGGTGCGCGCGTCGTCGCCGGGCACCGCAAGCGGGCTCATGCGCAGCACCGCTTCGGCCGAGATATGCAGCGGCTCGCGGCTCGTCACGAGTACGCGCAGCGAGCCGGCGCACGACGTCAGCGTTTCGACGAGGCTCGCGACGAGATCGACGATGTGCTCGGCATTGTCGAGTACGAGCAGGTAGCGCGACGCCGCGAATGCGGCGCCGATGTCCTCGATGGCGGGCACGCGCTGCGTGTCCAGGCCGAGCTCGGCCGCGAGGGCGATCAGCATGTCGGCGCGCGTCCCCGCGCGCGCCAGCTCCACGAACAGCACGCGCTCGCGCGAGCGGCTACGCACCGCGTGGGCCACGCGTACGGCGAGGCTCGTCTTGCCGATCCCGCCCGCGCCGACGAGCGTGACGACCGGCGTGCGTTCGAGCATCTCGACGATCTGCGCGATTTCGGTGTCGCGTCCGACGAGCGGCGCGGGCGGCGACGACGCGTGGGCATCGGCCGGCATCGCGGCCGGCGCGTCGGCCGCGGGCGGGCGTTCCGGGCCGGGCGACGCACACGCGACCAGCAGGTAGCCGCGCCCGGGCACCGTCTTGATCAGATCGCGGCTCGTGCCGAGCGCCTTGCGCAGCGTCGCCACGTGCACCTGAAGGCGGTTTTCCTCGACGATCAGCCCCGGCCAGACCGCGTCCATGATGTCGTCTTTCGACACGACCGACCCGCTCGCGCGGTGCAGCACTTCGAGAATGTCGAGCGCGCGTGCACCGATGCGCAGCGATGCGCCCTGACGGCGAATGTCGCGCTGCTCGAAATCCACCGACAACGTTCCGATCTGGATCATGGCCGCCTCCGGGTCCCTCAGGATGACCGCCCGGTGAACGCGGCAGTCCACCCGGCAGGATGTCCGGCCCCGGCGCACCGTGGCGCCGGCCGGACAATGTTCAATGACGGCCTGAGTGTAGACGGGGGCGCGACGAAAATCTTGAAGGAAAATGCGCTGTGGGGCGGCGGCCGGATCACGCAACCGGCGCATTCGCTTGCATGTAAAAGTGGGGCGCTATACTCTTCCGGGCCGCGCGCACGCCTGTCGTGACGGGCGATGCGGCGGCCGCGCGCCGTCATTGAAAGCATTTCGTCAGATTCGCGAGCGGACGTTTGTGCAAATTCATTTTGAATGTTCACATGCGTCGCTAAACTGGACTCGCCATTTCGCGCGCCGAGTCACTTGCCCGGGAATTCCATGTCAGACTCCGTTACCGCAGCGCCGGCGGTATCCCCGCCACCACCGCCGAAGGACACGCTCGGTTGCGTGGCCAGCTTGCTGGCGAAGGACGTCGAGACCGCCACCGGCGGCCTGCGGCTTCACCGCAAATGCATGCGCGAAGCGCACGTGGAGCACATCGACATGCCCGCGTGCGACCGCGGCTTCCTGGTCGGCGTGTCGCTGGCCGCCGGCCATCGTCGCACGCTCTATGGGCGCGCCGGCGCGAGCGAGCGCCGGTTCCAGCATCACTCGATCTACATTCGCGATTTCTCGCGCCACTTCCATGCGGACCTGTACGGCAACTTCGACTTCGTGCTGGTCGAGCTGCCGCACGCGTATCTCGAGCGCGTCGGCCCGGAGCACGGCGGGCAGGCAATCGGCGGCCTCACGTGCCGCCCCGACGTGCGCGATCCGGTGCTCGGCCACCTCGCGCACGCGGTGGCCGGCAGCCTCGACGCGCCCGGCCCGCTGAACGCGCTGTTCATCGAGCAGGTGGGGCTCGCGATCGGCACGCACCTCGTGCGCCGTTACGGCAACGCGCGCACGCCCGAACTCGACCACAAGGGCAGCCTGTCGCCGGCGAAACTGGCGCTCGCGCAAGAGCTGTTGCTGGAAAAGGCGGATCTGGGCGTATCGATCGAGGAAGTGGCGAGCGAATGCGACCTGTCGCGGGGCTACTTCATCCGCGCGTTCTCGCGCACCACCGGCCGCACGCCGCACCAGTGGCTGCTCGAACAGCGCGTGACGCGTGCCCGCGAACTGATCGAGACATCCGACATGACGCTCGCCGACATCGCGATCGCGTGCGGCTTTGCGGACCAGAGCCACTTGAACCGCGTCTTCGCGCGGATCGTCGGCCATCCGCCCGGCGCGTGGCGGCGCGCACGCTCGCGCTGAAGCATCTGCGTGGTCGCGGTCGTACGCACCGATAGTCCGGCCGATTGCTCAGTGGATGTTCATGTCTTGCCCGTGACACATGGTGCACGCGCCTGACTTCGAGCAGGATGCCACGCACGGCAGCACGAGATGCCGCGCGGCCGGCTGCGCTCCAGCGCCGCCGATGGTGCCCGCCCTACCCTGAATCGTGCTGAAGCGGCGACGCACAGCTCGTGCGGCCGCGCCGCCCGGCGCTAGAATGCGAACCGCATGCAACGCGACTTTGCAACACGCACAAGGGCATTCCGATGGACAAATTCTCCGCGCTGCGCGCGTTCGTGGAAGTCGCGGAAGCCGGCGGCTTCTCGAGCGCCGGCCGGCGTCTCGACCTCGCCGCTTCGTCGGTCGTGCGCGCGGTGGACGCGCTCGAGGCATCGCTCGGCACCGTGCTGCTGAACCGCACGACGCGGCAGGTCACGCTGTCCGATGCGGGCGCCGTCTACTATGCGCGGGCGAAACGCGTGCTGGAGGAACTCGCGGATGCCGACGCGCTCGTCGCCGATCGCGGCGACGAGCCGTCCGGGCCGCTGCGCGTGTCGGTGCCGGTCGCCTATGGGCTGCGCCGGATCGCGCCGCACGTCGCCGCGTTCGTCGCGCGCCATCCGAAGCTCGACGTCGACCTGCAGCTGACCGACGAACGTGTCGATCTGGTGAGCGCGCGGATCGACGTCGCGATCCGGCTCGGCGATGCCGCGCCAAGCGCGGACGTCGTCGCGCGACCGCTCGGCACGTTCCGCCGCTACGTGGTCGCGAGCCCCGCTTACCTCGACGCACACGGCACGCCCGCGACGCCGGGCGAGCTGGTCGATCACGCGTGCCTGCGCTTTCACTTCGGCGCCGACCAGCAGGCGTGGACGTTCGCCGATGCACGGGGCACGACGCCCGTGATCGTCGCCGGCCGGCTGAAATCGAATCACAGCGAGGTGCTGCGCGAAGCCGCGCTCGACGGCGCCGGCATCGCGCTGCTCCCTGACTGGATGGTGGGCCCGGACATCGACGCGGGCCGCCTGCGACGGTTGTTCGAACGGTACGACGTGACGCCCGGCTCGGCGCGCTCGGTGATCACCGCCCTGTACCTGCCGAACCAGCGCGGCTCGAAACGCGTGACCGCGTTCATCGATTTCGTCGAATCGCTCGCGCGCACGGAGCCCTGACAGAAGCGACGGTGTCGAGATTCACTCTACTTGGAATTTCCCTCGCTCAACGTTGACCTGTGAAGTTACTTCAAGGTTGTGGTCGGAGCCGGTGCGCCAGCTTTAGGGTTGCGCTGTGGCTCGGTTCGGCCATGAAGGGACCTTCGACATCGGCGCATAGATCGTCGACAATTCGCCGGAGAACCTCGGAACTCGCCTGCATAATCTAACTCGTACAAGGACCGGTAATGAGTTTTGACATCATCGCCATTAAACCAACGAATCTCGATGCGGAAAGTCTGAACGCCGTTCGCGAAGTAAGCCCTTTGGGCGATGCCGAGTCCGTCCGGAGAATCTTTGAAGCCAAGTTCCCGGGAGCTACAACCGGCCTGTTCGTGAATCGCGAGGAATATAGTCTGGAAGTCACCCTGGCGAATGACCCGGTGGGTTCCGCGCATCTCGCTCTGCGCTCTGGTCAGGCATGGTCAACATCATCTCGCGACCAGTTTATTGAGCGTCTCGGTGAACTTTGTCGTCACCTCCAGTGTGTGGCTTTCGCCGTGTCAGATAATTCTCGGCTGGCTCCTTGAATCCACCGAAATTGCAAAATGAACGACCGGATTGGAGAAGGGTGAAGGGCCGTTCGGGGTCGATGAGAGCCGGTCGGCCGTGCGCGAACGGGCCAAGCTGCCCTTGAAAGTTCAAGGTTGAATGAACGGCAAAGCAGATAGGCCAACGTTGAGTGAATCTCGACAGACGCCGTGCGCCGAGCGCCTCGACATCCCGGCGCTACTCGTCGCCCTGGCGGCGCATGCCGCCATCTGCCTGATCCGACATATTGCGAAGGCAGCCCGCTCCATCCACCTTTCTCGTGGATGGAGCGGGCACATCGCTTTATCCCGGCCGTCGTATCGTCACCGAATTGCGTGACGACTGCCTGCCGGGTCCCGCCTGTGTCGCATCGGTCTGCGTCGCCGTATCAGACCGCCCAGCAGGAGCACCCGAACGCGCCCCAGAAGTCCTTTGCGTCCGACGTCGGCAGCGCACTTGCCCATGCGCTCGCGTGCGCGTGCTGGTGAACGTTGCACGCGTTCGCGCAACCGCACATCGCAGCGGCGGCCGCCCGTTGCAGCGGCGCGCCGGCGCGCTGCGTCGCGCCCCAGCCGCCATAGCCGCCGAACTCGCGCACGGGCGACCAGTCGGGCATCGCGGGAGGGATCGGCGCGTCGTACGACTGGAACGGCCCCGCGCCCCACACGATCTTTCCGTCCACAACCGTCAGCAACGCAGTCGTGCCGGCGATGTCGTCCTCGGCACACGCGAAGAAATCGCGATCCGGGACCACCAGGTCGGCAAGCTGCCCCACCGCGATGCGCCCTTTCTTGCCCTCTTCGTTCGAGAACCACGTCACGTACTCGGTCCACATGCGCAGTGCCGTCTCCCGATCGAGCAGGTTGCGCTGCGGGTACATCCGCAGGCCGCCGACCGTCTTGCCGCTGACGAGCCATGCAAGCGACACCCACGGGTTGTATGACGCCACGCGGGTCGCGTCGGTGCCGGCCGACACCTTGAGGCCTTTCGACAGCATCTTCGCGACCGGCGGCGTCGCTTCGGCCGCCTGCGCGCCGTAGCGCTCGACGAAGTATTCGCCCTGGTACGCCATCCGGTGCTGCACCGCGATGCCGCCGCCGAGCGCGGCGATCCGGTCCATCGATTTCTCGGTGATGGTTTCCGCATGATCGAAGAACCAGTTCAGCCCTTCGAGCGGGATGTCCTCGTTCACCTTTTCGAACACGTCGAGCGCGCGGCTGATGGTCTCGTCGTAGGTCGCGTGCATGCGCCACGGCCAACGGTTTTCCGCGAGCACGCGCACGACGCCCTCGAGATCATCCTCCATCTGGTCGGGCAGGTCCGGGCGTGCCACCCGGAAGTCTTCGAAGTCGGCCGCGGAAAACGCCAGCATCTCGCCCGCGCCGTTATTGCGGAAGTAGTCGGTGCCGTCGTGGTACTTAACGCTCTTCGTCCAGTTCACGAAGTCTTCCTTCTCCGCATTCGGCTTCTGCGTGAACAGGTTGTACGCGATGCGGATCGTCATCTCGCCCGCGTCATGCAGCTTGCGGATCACTTCGTAATCGTCGGGGTAATTCTGCGAGCCGCCGCCCGCGTCGATCACGCCCGTCACGCCGAGCCGGTTCAGCTCGCGCATGAAATGGCGCGTCGAGTTGTACTGATACTCGAACGGCAGCTTCGGGCCCCTCGCGAGCGTCGCGTAGAGGATCGTCGCGTTCGGGTTCGCAAGCAGCAGGCCGGTCGGGTTGCCGGCGGCATCGCGAACGATGGTCCCACCCGGCGGCTCCGGCGTGTCCTTCGTGTAGCCGACGACACGCAGCGCGGCCGCGTTCAGCAGCGCGCGATCGTACAGGTGCAGGATGAAAACCGGGGTGTCCGGCGCGGCGGCATTGAGTTCATCGATCGTCGGGAGCCGCTTCTCCACGAATTGATGCTCGGTGAAGCCACCGACCACGCGGACCCACTGCGGCGCGGGCGTCACGGCCACCTGGCGCTTGAGCATTTCCATCGCGACCGCGAGCGACGGCACGCCGTCCCAACGCAGTTCCATGTTGTAGTTCAGGCCGCCGCGAATCACGTGGCAGTGGTTGTCGATCAGGCCCGGCAGTACGCCACGGCCGCCGAGATCGACCACCTTCGTCGCGCGGCCCGCGAGCGGCATCACGTCCGCGTCGCTGCCGACGGCGACGAAGCGGCCGGCGGCAATCGCGACAGCCGTCGCGACGGGGTTCGCGCGGTCGAGCGTCGTGAATCTGCCGTTATGCAGGATCAGATCCGGCTGGGTCACGGTTGCGGTCATATGCATCACCTCTAATTGATCAGAAGCCAAGCAGCTGTTTCACGGTGGGCAAGGCTTGCACGCCGATCAGCATGCCGAGCAACCCGACCAGCGCAATCAGCGGCGGTGCGGGAGAGCGAACCTTGATGGCGCTGTAAATCACACCGATCAGCAGGCCCGCACCAAGGGAAACCAGATAAGGTTCCATGCGATGAATCTCCCGGAAAATTCGAATGCAAGGGCCGTCTTCCAATCAGCCTGCTGCGGGCGGCATGCGTGTTTCGATCACGTACGCCACCCGCGCAATGAAGCCAATGCGGCGCGTTCGAATCGAACCCGCCGCACCGGCATCAGCGATCGCTGGCCCTCTGCGCTTACTTCGCCGGAACGGGCGCGATCGACTCGTGCGGCGTCGCGGTGCGCGGCGCGGCCTTGTGGACCATCGTGTACGCGTAGTCGACACCCATACCGTACGCGCCCGAATGCTCCTTCGCGATCGCCATCACGGCGTCGTACGTCTCGCGGTGCGCCCAGTCGCGCTGCCACTCGAGCAGCACCTGCTGCCACGTGACGGGCACGACGCCCGCCTGCACCATGCGCTGCATCGCGAAGTCGTGCGCGGCCTGCGTGGTGCCGCCCGACGCGTCGGCGACCATGTAGATTTCGTAGTCGCCTTCGAGCATCGCGCACAGTGCGAACGTCGTGTTGCAGACTTCGGTCCACAGGCCGGACACGATCACCTTCTTGCGGCCGTTTGCGGCCAGTGCGTCGCGCACCTTCTGGTCGTCCCACGAATTCATCGACGTGCGTTCGAGCGTCTTCTGGTTCGGGAAAACGTCGAGCAGCTCCGGATACGTGTGACCGGAGAAGCTCTCGCTTTCGACCGTCGTGATCGTGGTCGGGATGTTGAAGACCTTCGCAGCCTTCGCGAGCCCGACGACGTTGTTCTTCAGCGTCTGGCGATCGATCGATTGCACGCCGAACGCCATCTGCGGCTGCTGATCGATGAAGATCAGTTGGCTGTTGTGCGGGGTAAGTACTTCAAGCTTGGGGTTGCTCATGGCGGTGATGTCCTTTGACGCAGGGAGAAATGAGGCTCGCCGGGCCGACGAATCCGCAACGCGTCGAACGCGTTGGTCGGAAGGCTCGACAGCCGGCCACCATCATTCAACAGGCGAATGAGCGGCCACACCAATTAATTGTTCTGATTCCCGCGACCTTCATGAATCCAGGCTGAAAAGATCTGAATTTCATTGAATGGACCCACAACGCACATGCGGAACTGATAGGCTGACCCAGGAAATTCGGATCGACGCCAGATCGGTAGTTATCCCTATTTTTTACTGTCGTCACGCCATTTCAAACCTATGAAACCGTACTCTGCTTCGCTGTTCGCCGGCATCCTCGCCGGCATCGTTTACGCGCTGATCGGCGTGCAATCGCCGGCGCCGCCCGCCGTCGCGCTGGCGGGCCTGCTCGGCATCCTGGCCGGCGAACAGATCCTTCCGCTCGCGCGACGGATGTTCGGCGGAATCCGGCTGGGAACCGCATGGCGCGAAGCGAAGTGCAGCCAGCACATGTTCGGTGCGCTGCCGGGCGCCCATGCGCCTGACGCTGCCGCGAAGCGCCGTGAATCGACGCCGACGTGATCCGACGGTTCGAGCGAATGCGACCGGGACGGTCGGGGCGCTTGCGCGTGCGTCAGGACGTTCGTCGATGAACCGCATCCAGACGGGATCGGATGCACCGCCGTCAGCCTGAAGCTGGCCGCCCGATGTCTCTTTCGCAGTGAGATTCGCCATGAAGCTGTCCTTCGAAGCACTCGAGGCACTGGACGCGATCGACCGCACCGGGACGTTCGCCGACGCCGCGGAGTTGATGCATCGCGTGCCGTCCGCACTGACGTACCTCGTCCAGAAGCTCGAGAGTGACCTCGGCGTCGCGTTGTTCGATCGCAGCGGGCGTCGCGCCAGGCTCACGCACGCGGGCCGCGTGGTCGTCGAAGAAGGCCGTCGGCTGCTGCGCGCCGCCGAACAGCTGGAACGCAAAGCGCAACGCGCACAGCAAGGTTGGGAAACAGAGGTCCGCATCTGCATCGCGGAGATCCTGCCTTTGGACACGATGTGGCCGTACGTGCACGCGTTCTACGACCTTGAAATGGACACGCGGCTGCGACTGTCCACCGAAGTGCTCGGCGGCACCTGGGATGCGCTCGTTTCGCGGCGCGCCGACCTGGTCGTCGGCGCAGCGGGTGAGCCCCCGGAGCTGCCGGACATCGTGGCCCATCCGATCGGCACGCTCAGGCACGTATTCGCGGTCGCCCCGTCCCATCCGCTCGCCGCCCTGCCCGAACCGCTGTCGATGTCGTCCGTCGTCGCGTATCGCGCCGCGGTGATCTCCGACACGTCCCGCGAACTGCAACCGCGCTCGGTCGCCGTCGATGCCGGGCAACCGTATCTTGCCGTGCCGACGCTCGCCGCGAAACTGGCCGCGCAATGCGAAGGACTCGCGGTGGGCACGCTGCCGGACTGCATAGCAACGCCCGCGATCGCGCAAGGCAGGCTCGTCGCACGTGAGGTCACAGGCATGCGCGACACGACTCATTGCTATATCGCGTGGCGTGCCGACGAGGCTGGCCAGGCGCTACATTGGTGGGTCGAGCAACTTGATCGCCGGGACCTCGTCGACCGGCTCACCGCGCCGGCGTGACGCCACCTTTTCTGCGACCGTCCGACGGCAGCGCCACTAGCTGCTCGGGCGACGTATGACGCATGCTCCGCATCCGATCGGCACGCCGACCCGACCTTCGCCGAGATCGGGGCCGTTTGCGACGTTTCCTGTTCCGATCAATACCGTCTGAACGACGCATCGGCGCAGGTCGGGGGCTCCCTGCCCCGTGCCTGGCGTCGTTCGGTCACACGCGCGCCGCCCTGACAAACAGCGGCGGCGCGCGCCGCGTCACCAACCGAACTTCGCTTCCACGCCGACATAGTCGGCATTGCGCGCGCCCAGTGCGCGAATCGAATCGGCGAGCTGAAAGTGCACCGCCTCGACGGCCAGGGCCGTGTTCGCATTGACGAGCCAGTCCACGCGAGCCTGCGCGTACATCCCCGTCCACGCGCCGCCCTTGCCCGCCGTGCCCGGCACGGCCGACATGCCCTGCCCATAGATCGCATCGGCCGTCGTCTGCCGCCACTGGAAGCCGACGGCGGTGAGCACCGTGACCGAGCTCGCCGGTTTGAACGTCAGCGACGGCTTCACGTGGATCAGGTTGCTGTATCCGGTGTAACCGGCGAGCGTGAAGTAATAGCCGTTCGGAAACATCGGGTTGAACGTGCCGACGCGCCGATCGCCCGGGTGAGCATCGCCGGACGCGCCGTCGATCTGGATGCCGATGCGCGGCGTGCCGGCCGTCTTCGCGAACGTATAGCCGCCCAGCGCGCCGAACGCCCACGCGCCCACCGTGTCCTGCCCGACGTGGCCCGTCTGCAGCATCGCCTCGACGTCCCAGTCGAGCCCGTCGGCCTTGCCTGCGTAGCGCATGTCGAACACGTCGCGCCGCTCGGTGCCCGACGCATCAGGAAAGCGCGCGTTGTCGCGCGTGTAGCGCGACCAGTACGCGGACAGGTCGCCGGGCCCCGTGCCGTTGCGCTCGACGCGCACGCCGTCGAATCGCAGGTGCCGGTTCGACACGTCGTCGAACGCGGCCGCGTCGCGATACTGCACCGGGCGCGTCACGTAGCCGATCAGCCGCCACTTGCCGATTTCGTAATCGGCCCACAACGCGTCGAACGCCTGCCGCACGTTCGGGCCGTCGCGCACCGACACGAAGCGTTGCAAGTCGAACGCCATCTCCTGCCGGCCGACCCGCGTCTTCAACGTGCCGGGGCCGATCTGGTCGACATACGCGACGAACGCCTGCTCGATGTCGAGCTGGTCCTTGTCGACTGGGCCGACCGTATTCTTGCCGAACGGCCGCGCATCGACGAACTGCACGAACGCCTGCAGATGGCCGCGATAGCGCAGGTCCGCGTGCACGTTCGTGCGCTGGATCACGTAGTTGTCGTCGTGCGCGGAGCCGAGGCCGAACAGCGGCGCGTTGTTCAGCTCGAAACGCTCGCGCAGGTTCGCGCCGAGCGACAGGTAGGTCGACGGGTCATCGCCGAGCGGCACGTATTTCAGTGCGTCGAACGGCTTGCGCGGCACGCACGGGTTCGCGAGTACCGACCAGTCCTCCTGCCAGCGGTTGAACAGCACGGTCGGACGCTTCGCAGTGCACGACACGGCGGCGCTCGCGGCCGCCGGCGTCGGCGCCAGCGGCTGAGCGGCTGCGGCGGCCGGCGCATCGGCACCGGCCGCCGTCCCGGCATGCAGCGCGACGCCGCCGGCCAGCACGACGCCCGGCAGCGCGCCGCGCCACGATGGTTTGATCGGCCGGCGCACCGTCATTTCGACCGGGCGTGGATTTCGGCGACGTAGCCGCCCGGGAACTGCACGAGCGCCGCGTCACGGCCGTCCGACGTGAACGGCGGCACGAGCACGGTCACGCCCGCGGCTTCCGCCTGCTTCAGCGTCGCGGCCAGGTCGGCGACTTCATAGCCGGTCATCTCGCGCCCGAACGGGTAAGGCAGATGGCCGTCCGTCGCGAGCACCGTCATCTTGCCGAAGCCCGATTCGATACGAATGCGGCGGTACGTGTCGTTCGGCCGGCCGATCTCGATGCCCGGCGCCTTGCGCACGTCCGACACGATCTTGCCGTGCGAGAACGCGGCGAAGTCGTGCGCGAGCTTGCTCGCGCGTTCCGGCGACACGTACACGCGGTTTTCCGGCACCGTCTGCAGCGGGTCGTAATTCGGCGCCTGCGTGTGCCAGTACAGCTGCATGTTCACGCCGCCCGGCCAGCGGATGATCGCGTCGCGCCCGATCGGATCGGGGAACGTCGCGACGACCACGTCCGCGCCATGCGCACGCGCCGACTTCACGGCCACGTCCATGTCGGTCACCAGATAGCCGGTGCGCTCCTCGCAGAACGGATACGGGATCGGCGTCTTGAAGCCGAACACCGAGATCGTGCCGACCGGCGTGAGCACCAGTTGCGACATCGTCTGGCTCGGCGTCGGCGTGACCTGGAACACGCCCTGCTTCGACTTCTTGCCGCCGAACGTCGCGACGAAGCTGTCGGTGAAGCGGTCGAAGTCTTCCGGCGCCACGCACACGTGCGTCGTGTCGTACTGCGGGCCGACCGCGACTGCCGGGAAGCGCGCGGCGGCCGGCTGGCGCGCCGTGTCGTCCAGATGCGTTTCGTCGGCATGCGACGGGGCGGCCGCCAGCAACGCGGCGAGCATCGCCGTCGACGCGGTCGTCATGCGCAGCACGTGGCGCAGGTTCAGTGAAATCATCGGGTTCTCCTTGAAGGTGGCGCGCAGCGGCACGCTGCGCACGAAAACGGGTTCAGCGCGAGGCCGGCAGCTCGGCCGCGCGCGCGGATCGATACGTGAGAAAGCCCAGCACCGCGAGCGGCAGCGCGAGCGCCCAGAACGCGGCATACAGGTAAGCAGTCGCGCCGGCGCCCGCGCCGAGTGCGAAACCGGCCACCGGCGGCAGCGTGCGCTGCAGCCGCGCGCGGGCGGCGTCCCGTTCGGCCGGCGCGGCGATCGGCACGAGCCAGTCGAATGCATCGATGACGGCCTGCGTGACGTTGCCGGTCATCACCGTGTTGGCGACCACCGAGCGCGCGGTCAGCCGGCCATGCGCGTTCTGCACGCCCATCGCCGCCGCGCCGAGCAGCCCGCAGACGATCGTCGCGGGCGCATCGGCGCTGCCGATCGGCGACGCCGCGATCCCCGCGAACATGAAGCCGGCGAGCAGGATCGCCTGCAATGCATACAGCGAACAGGCACGCGCGCCGTGGCCGCGCACGCGCATCCGGTGGTCGAGCAGGCGCGCGGCCACGATCCCGGCGATGAACGCCGGAAACGCGAGCCATTTGATCAGCAGCCCCTGCCCGACCCCGGCCAGGCCCGAGCCGATCAGGATGAAGTTGCCGGTCACATGGGCGGTGAAGAGGCCGAACAGCGCGACGAAGCCGAGCGTGTCGACATAGCCCGCGATCGACGCGAGAAAAACGTCCTCGCCGGGCAGGCGATCGGGCGCGGCCGCACCGGCGGCCGTTACTTGTCCAGGTTGCATGTCGTGGTTTCCGTGGTTTTGCCGGTGGAGTCCGCCTCCTGGACCTGTGCGGCCGGCGGGCACACGTGCGCCGGCACGAACGGGATCGCGTGCTCGCCGGGCACGATGCCGGGCAGCCCGGCCAGTGCGATCCGCGGCGGCGCGCAAGATTGCCTGCGCACCAGGTCATACAGCAGGCCGACTGCGATGCCGGCTCCCAGCGGGATCAGGTAGGGCATGGTCCGTTCCGGTTGCGCCGCCGCGCCGGGCCGGACGGACGGCGCCCGGCCCATGCGGCGGTTCGGTAGCAAGACTAGGGGACGCGCACCTGAAAGTCATGGCGGCGAACTGAATTCTTCTGAAGCAACGCCGGTGTCGGAAGCGCGGCGCAACGCGGAAATCGAACGGGTCTGGCGCCTGCACGCGAGCCTCTTCCGTCCCGGCGTGCGCAAGTGGGTATGTGGATTGCCGGTGCCCGACGATCTCGACGCCGAAATCGAACGGCGGGCCGACGCATTCCTGAACGGCACGCCGGCCGCACCGCAATGCGTGGCATCCGCCGCCTCCGCCAACCGCCGCCGGGATCGAGCGGCGGCGCACGCGTCACGCTGTCACCCGGGCCGCTTCAGAACGATTCAACCGCTGCGTCCGGTGCTTGCCCTATGCTCGGCCATCATCGGGAGACATCGGATGGAACACGGATCGGGCCGCAAGGCCGTCATCGTCGGCGGGTCGGTCGGCGGGCTGTTCACCGCGACCGCACTGCGCGCAGCCGGCTGGGACGTCGACGTATTCGAGCAATCACCGCACGACCTGGACAGCCGCGGCGGCGGCATCGTGCTGCAGCCGCCGATCGAGCGGGCGTTCGCATTCGGCAACGTACCGCTGCCGCGCGAGGCCGCCGTCGATTCGATCGACCGGATCTACGTCGATGCGCACGACCGCATCGTGCAACGCTTCGCGATGCCGCAAACGCAGACCGCGTGGAACGTGATCTACACGGCGTTGAAGCGCGCGCTGCCGGCCTGCATCGTCCATGCGGGCGACGCGTTCGAGCGATTCGAGCAGGACGGCGAGCGCATCGTCGCGCATTTCGCGAGCGGCCACGCCGAGACGGCCGACCTGCTGATCGGTGCGGACGGCGGCCGCTCGGCGGTACGTGCGCAGTTGATGCCGGACGTGCGGCCGACGTATGCGGGCTATGTCGCCTGGCGCGGGCTCGTCGACGAGCGGGTGCTGCCCGAACAGGTGCTGTATCTGCTGCGCGAGCGCTTCACGTTTCAGCAAGGCGACGCGCACCTGTTCCTCACCTATCTGGTGCCCGGTGCGGACGGCGCGACCGAGGCAGGCAAGCGGCGCGTGAACTGGGTCTGGTACCGGCGTCTCGCGTCCGACCGGCTGCCGTCGCTGTTCCTGGCGCGCGACGGCACGCAGCGCGACGGGTCGCTGCCGCCCGGCGCGATGCGCGACGACAACCGCGCGGAACTCGTCGACGCCGCTGGCCGGATGCTCGCACCGACGCTCGCCGCGCTCGTCGACGCGACACCCGCGCCGTTCGCGCAGGCGATCCAGGATCTCGCGGTCGAACGGATGGCGGTGGGGCGTGCGGTGCTGCTGGGCGACGCCGCGTGCCTCGTTCGCCCGCACACGGCGGCCGGTGTCGCGAAAGCGGCGGACGACGCGGTCGGCCTCGCGCAAGCGCTGCGCGAAGTCGGCCACGGCCGCGGGTTCGGCGCCGCGCTGGCGGGTTGGGACGCGCGTCAGCGCGCCGCGAGCGCGGTGATCGCTGCGCGCGGCATCGCGCTGGGCGCCCGCTTGATGGGCGCGGCCTGAACGTGGGCCGGACGCGCGTCGGCGGGCCGGCGCAGCGTCTCGCTCGACGGGTTGAGCGCGCGCAGCACGCTGGCACGCCCGCCATCGTCGTCGGGCAGTTGCGGCTGGCCGCGCGCGGCGGCCGGCGCGCCATGGGCCGCGAGCAACGCGGCGAGCGCCAGGCCCGCCGCGCGTGCCGATACCGTGGCCCGCTTCATTGCGCGCTCGCCGTCGAGACCGGCGCCGCCGCAGGCGTTCCCACGCTCGCCGTCGCGGTGCGCGGCTCGCCGTGCGCGATCGCATACAGTTCGCGATTGCGCGCGATCGTCTGCGCGCTCGGCGGATAGTCCCAGTTCGGTGTGGGCAGCGTGCCGTCGCGTTCCGCCTGAATCAGGTCGGCGACCACGTCGGCGCGTGTGAGCGCAGGGTCGGCGGTTTGCGCCAATGCGGCAATGGGTGCGCTCAGTGCGCAGGAAAGCAGGACTGCACGAATCAGGTTGTTCATGACGTTCACCTCTCGAGATGGCGTGTTCGCGTCCGCAGATCAGGCCGGACATCCGCTCCGCATCGATGTGATGAAGAGTGGTGTCCATTCTGCGATTCGCGCGCTTTCCGGAAGGTGAGGCTTCGATTACGGTCCTGTCATCTGGTCGCGGCCCGGCCGCACGGCCGTGTCAGTCAGCGCGTAGCCGTTTCCGGGTTCCGCACGCTGCCCAGAAACCGCGTCAATTCCACCGTCTGCGGACGCTCGAAGATCTCGTCGGCCGTCCCGGTCTCCCACACGCGCCCCTGGTGCATGAACACGATCCTGTCGCTCACCGCACGCGCGAAGTTCATCTCGTGCGTGACCATGATCAGCGTCATGTCCTCGCGCGCGAGTTGCTCGATCACGCCCAGCACCTCGCCGACGAGCTCGGGATCGAGCGCCGACGTGATTTCGTCGCACAGCAGCACGCTCGGCTTCATCGCGAGCGCACGCGCGATCGCGACGCGCTGCTGCTGGCCGCCCGACAGGTGTTCCGGAAACGCGTCGAACTTGTCGCCGAGGCCGACGCGCTCGAGCATCAGCTCCGCGATCGCGCGCGCCTGCTGGCGGTGCGACTTCTTCACCACCGACTGCGCGAGCATCACGTTCTGTCCGGCGCTCAAATGCGGAAACAGGTTGTATTGCTGGAACACCATGCCGACCTTCAGCCGCAGCGCACGCAAGTCCGCATGCCGTGCATCGACGCGTTCGCCGTCGACCGAGATCGTGCCTGCGTCGATGCTCTCGAGCCCGTTGAGCGTGCGCAGCAGCGTGCTCTTGCCCGAGCCGCTGCGGCCGATGATCGACACGACCTGCCCGCGCTCGACGGACAGATCGATGCCCTTGAGCACATGATGGGTGCCGAAGTTCTTTTCGAGACCCCGGGTTTCAACGAGCGGCATGCCATCTCCTTTGCAACGTGCGCGCATAACGGGTAAGCGGATAGCAGAGCGCGAAATAGATCAGCGCGACGAGGCCATACACGACGAACGGCCGGAACGTCGCGTTCGAGATCGCGATACCGACCTTCGTCAGCTCGGTGAAGCCGATGATCGACACCAGCGCCGTATCCTTCACCGCCTGCACGCCGAAGCCGACCGTCGGCGCGATCGCGATGCGCGCGGCCTGCGGCAGGATCACGTGGCGCAACTGCTCGACATAACTCATCGCGAGGCTGGCCGACGCCTCCCACTGCCCTTTCGGCACCGCCTCGACGCAGCCGCGCCAGATCTCCGCCAGATAGGCGCTGGTGAAGAACGTGAGCCCCGCCGTGGCCGCGACCCACGGCGAAACGTCGAGCCCGACGAGCGGCAGGCCGAAGAACACGATGAACAGCTGCATCAGCAACGGCGTGCCCTGGAACACTTCGATATAGAGCTTGGCGATGCCGCGCAGCGCCGTCGAATTCGACACGCGCATCACGAGCAGCCCGAGGCCGACGAGGCCGCCGGAGACGAACGACACGATCGACAGCACGATCGTCCAGCGCGCGGCCAGCAGCAGGTTCGCGAGAATCTGCCCGAACGTGAAATCGGTCATCGCGCACCTCGCACGCGGCGGGAGAACAGGCGGCGCCCCATCGCGCCGAGCGTGGCGCGCATCAGCAGCGCCATCGCCAGGTACGCGAGCGTGATCACGAAGTACGTCTCGAACGCGCGGAAGTTGCGCGACTGGATATAGCTGGCCGCATAGGTCAGATCGGCCACCGAGATCTGCGACACGACCGCCGAACCGAGCATCGTGATCACGATCTGGCTCGACAGCGCGGGAAACACCTTGGCGAGCGCCTGCGGCAGCACGACATGGCGCAGCATCTGCGCGCGCGACATCGCCAGCGCGGACGCCGCCTCCAGATGCCCTTTCGGCACGGCGGCCACGCCCGCGCGCACGATCTCGACCGAGTACGCGCCGAGATTGAGCGTCATCGCGAAGATCGCGGCCGTGTATTCGTCGATGTGCACGCCGAGCGCCGGCAAGCCGAAGAAGATGAAGAACAGCTGGACGACGAACGGCGTATTGCGAATCGCCTCGACGTACGCGCCGATCAGCGGGCGCAACCGCACGGCCGCGCGCGCGTCGGCGCTGTACGCGGCCGCGCCGAGCACGCCGACGGCCACGCCGAGCACGGTCGCGACCGCCGTCAGCGCGAGCGTGATCGCCGCGCCGCTCGCGAACACGCCGGCGTAATCGGCGAGTTCGCCGAATTGAAGCTGGTAGCTCATGGGAAGCGGATAGATTCGGGTTCGGACAACGACACGCGCCGTGCCGGGCATCCCGGCCGCGGCGACGTGTCAGGCTGCACTGCGATACGTCACAGCCCGGCCGGCAGCGGCTGGCCGAGCCACTTGCGCGACAGCTCGCCGAGCGAGCCGTCCTGCTTCGCATGCGCGATCGCATCGTCGATCTTCGCGAGCAGGCGCGGTTCGTTCTTGTTGACGCCGACGAAGCACGGCGAATTCTTGATCACGAACTTGACCTCGGGGCGGCGCGGCGGATTCTTCGCGAGAATCGCCGCCGCGACGATGTTGCCCGCAGCGATCAGTTGGACCTGCCCCGACAGGAATGCCTGGATCGTCGCGTTGTTGTCCTCGAAACGCTTGATCGTCGCGTTCGGCGCGAGCTGCGACAGCGCGATCTCCTCGAGCGCGCCGCGCGTCGCGCCGACCGTCTTGCCGGTGAGGTCGGCGGGCGTGCTCACCTTCACGTCGGACGGCCCGAACACGCCCTGGAAATACGGCGCGTACGCGCTCGAGAAATCGATGACCTTCTCGCGCTCCGGCGTCTTGCCGAGCGAGGAAATCACCATGTCGACCTTGTTGGTCGTCAGGTACGGAATCCGGTTCGCACTGTTCACCGGCACCAGCTTCAGCTTGACGCCGAGCGCCTTGGCAAGGAGTCCTGCCATGTCGATGTCGTAGCCCTGCGGCTGCATGTCCGTGCCGACCGAACCGAACGGCGGATAGTCCTCGGGCACCGCGACGCGCAGCGTGCCGTTTTTCGCGATGGTGTCGAGCGCATCGGCATGGGCCGGCGCAGCGGCAAACAGCGCGATCACGGGGGCGGCAAGCAGCGCGGCCAGCCAGGTGCGTCGGGGGAACGGTCGGGTCGTCGGGCTCACGGTGAATCTTCCTTGTCTGGTGTGTCGTCGGGCAGCGCGCAACCGTTGCGCGGCCGACACCACATCAGCAAAAACCGGGCCATCGCCGTGAAACGCTTGCCGCACCGGCACGAGACGGAAATTTCAGCGACCTTTCGGCGAGCCGGATTCCTCATTTCGGTGCATGCGCCGGCGCCGTCGGTAACGGTTGCCCCCGCAGCGCGCGCCGGCGCACCAAATTACCTAACCGGTTCACCCGGCACCGACACCCTATGCATGGATTCGAACCGGCCCAGTCCAAATTTGCATTCCGTTTGTGACCGGAATTACGGCTGAATACGTTCGCGACGTACCGTGCCTTTCGTCACGTCCGACGAATCGCCATCAGGACGGGCGCGCGCGATTGCGCGCGCCGGCCCCCCGGTACCGGTGGTCCCGATCATCCGCGATCGGGATGAATCCAATCCCATCCGTGCGCGAGGAAACCGTCATGGCATCGATTCCCGACCCGTCGACAACCGGCGAAACCGACAAACGCAGCTGGCTCGAATCGCACGAAGCTGGCTATCACAAGACCCTCGGCAATCGACAGGTGCAGATGATCGCGATCGGCGGGGCCATCGGCACCGGGCTGTTTCTCGGCGCCGGCGCCCGGCTGCAGGCCGCCGGCCCGGCGCTCGCGATCGTCTATCTCGTCTGCGGCGCGGTTTCGTTCCTGATCCTGCGCGCGCTCGGCGAGCTCGTGATGCATCGCCCGAGCAGCGGCAGCTTCGTGTCGTACGCACGCGAATTCCTCGGCGAGAAGGCGTCGTTCGTCGCAGGCTGGATGTACTTCCTGAACTGGGCGATGACCGGCATCGTCGACATCACCGCCGTCGCGCTCTACATGCATTACTGGGCGCCGTTCGCGGCCGTGCCGCAGTGGATCTTCGCGCTCGTCGCGCTGTGCATCGTCGCGACGATGAACCTGATCGGCGTGAAGTGGTTCGCGGAAATGGAGTTCTGGTTCGCGCTGATCAAGGTCGCCGCGATCGTGCTGTTTCTCGTGATCGGCGCGGCGATCCTCGGCACGGGCATGCCGGTGGCCGGCCATGGCACCGGCCTGCATCTGATCACCGATAACGGCGGGTTCTTTCCGCACGGGCTGATGCCGGCGCTGGTGCTGGTGCAGGGCGTGGTGTTCGCGTTCGCGGGCGTCGAACTGGTCGGCACGGCCGCCGGCGAATGCAAGGATGCACGCAAGGTGCTGCCGCGCGCGATCAACAACGTGATCTGGCGCATCGCGATTTTCTACGTTGCATCGGTCGTTCTGCTGGTCTGCCTGCTGCCGTGGAGTGCGTACAAGGCGGGCCAGAGCCCGTTCGTCACGTTCTTCGGCGCGCTCGGCGTGCCGGGCATCGGCTCGGTGATGAACCTGGTGGTGCTGACGGCCGCGCTGTCGAGCCTCAATTCCGGCCTGTATTCGACGGGGCGGGTTCTGCGTTCGCTGTCGATGGGCGGCTCGGCCCCCGCGTTCCTCGCGCGGATGAGCGGGCAATCCGTCCCGTACGCGGGCATTCTGGTGACGGTCGCGATCTATGTGGTCGGCGTGCTGCTCAACTATCTCGTGCCGTCGAGCGTGTTCGAGATCGTGCTGAACATCGCGTCGCTCGGCATCATCAGCACCTGGGGCTTCATCGTCGTGTGCCAGATGAAGTTACGCGCCGCGGTCAGGCGCGGCGACGTGGAAGACGTATCGTTCAGGATGCCCGGCGCGCCCGTGACGTCGTGGCTCACGCTGCTGTTCCTGCTCGGCGTGCTGGTGTTGATGGCCTTCGACTACCCGAACGGCACGTGGACGATTGCGTCGATCCCGCTGGTCGCGCTGCTGCTCGTGGCCGGCTGGAATTGGCTGAGCCGTCGCGCGCGCCGCGCGTTGCTGAAGCCGACGATCCCGTCGATCGCGCTCACGCAGAACGTGCTCGAGAAGGGCGACAACTGACTTGCTGCGGCATGCGCGCCGTCTGCTGAAAGAACCGCCGTCGGGCCGCGGACGGCGGTCGACAGCCGCATTCAGTGATGCTCGTACAAAGACTGGGTGTCGAGCGACGCGAGCGATGACGTAGCTGTCTTTGCTGCGTCGGCGGGCCGTGCGGCGGCAGATTGGGCTTGCTGCACGGCGACCTTCGCCTCGGCGGCCTGGATGTCTTCGGGATAGTTCGGATCGTTGCTGATTGGCCGATAACCGGCCTTCTCGACCCGGACGAGATCGGCGCGCACGTCGGCGCGCGTGACCGCATGGTCGGTGGTTTGTGCAAATGCGACGATCGGTGCGCTCAGTGCGCAGGAAAGCAGGACTGCACGAATCAGGTTGTTCATGACGTTCACCTCTCAAGTTGGCGTATTCGCGTCCGCGGATCAGGCCGGACATCCGCTCCCCATCGATGTGATGAAGAGTTGGATTCATTCTGCGATTCACGCGCTTTCCTGAAGGTGAGGCTTCGATTACGGTTTTGTCATCTGAGCGCCGCCGCGCGTCGTGGGCGGGCCGCCCCGGTTCGCCGGACACAGCGCGGGCCCGCGACGCGACGCGCATGCCAGTCGATCGTCGCGTTCATGCGGGCGCGTCGAGCGGCCGCACTTCCGGAATCATCGCGGCCTGGCCGTGCACGATTCCGTCCGCGTCCATGAGCTGCCACACGGTCGCGCGTTCGATCCAGAACCGCTTGCCGGACTTCGTCACCCGCACGCCGCGGTATTCGGACACGAAGCCATCGCGCATCACCTTGTCGAGAAACACCTGGCGCTCGTGTCGCTCCATCGGCTCCGCCGACAGACGGGACGGCAACGCCGTCAGTTCATCCCAGTCGTATTCGAAAATCGCCTGCGCGCGCCTGTTGCCGTACACGAACACCGGATCGGCCGACGTGTCGTGCGCAAGCACGCCGAACGGCGCCGCCTCGTACAGCCACGCAGCGCCGTCGGATGCGCTCATGCCGTCGGGCACGAGCGGATGGTTCACGAGCCGGCGATACGAGTCGGCAAGAAGGCGGAAGAAGTTTGCATCGGTGCGCAACGACATCGGTCTGGCTCCTGAAATCGGCGAGATACGCGAATGAGCGAAGGTTTGCCGCCGGACATTATATGGACGAAGCGGCGCGCCGCAGTCGGCGGCGAGGGTTCGGGCCGCCCGCATCGCGCTGCGCGGCCCGCCGCACGGCCGATGCCATCGCGCCGGCCCAGATAACGGTTTCGTAATCCTCGAGTCAGGGTCGGGTCAACGCCGCGCCGGCAGACTGCGTGCTCGTCGCATCGAATGCGCGTCCATTCCCCGCTTCGAGGAGCACCATCATGTGGATCGTCCGGCTGGCGCTACGCAGGCCCTACACGTTCGTCGTACTCGCGCTGCTGATCTTCATCGCGGGGCCGCTCGCGCTGCTGCGCACGCCGACGGACATTTTCCCGAACATCGACATTCCGGTCGTCAGCATCGTGTGGTCGTACAACGGCTTCTCCGCCGAAGACATGGCCAAGCGGATCACGTCGAACTACGAACGCGCGCTCACGTCGGACGTCGACGACATCGAGCATATCGAGTCGCAGTCGCTGAACGGCGTGTCGGTCGTGAAGATCTTCTTTCACCCCGGCGCCGACATCAATCGCGCGATCGCGGAAGCCGCGAGCAACGCCGCGTCGATCCTGCGCATCCTGCCGCCCGGCACGCTGCCGCCGAACATCATCACGTACAACGCGTCGACCGTGCCGATCCTGCAGCTCGGGCTGTCGAGCGACACGCTCGCCGAGCAGCAGCTGTACGACCTCGGCAACAGCTTCATCCGCACGCAGCTCGCGACCGTCCAGGGCGCGGCCGTGCCGCTGCCGTTCGGCGGCAAGATCCGCCAGATCGTCGTCGATCTCGACACGCGCGCGCTGCAGGCCAAAGGACTCGCGCCGATCGACGTCGTCAACGCGATCAACGCGCAGAACCTGATCCTGCCGGGCGGCACCGCGAAGATCGGCACGCACGAATACAACGTGCAGATGAACGGCAGCACGCAGACCGTCGCCGCGCTGAACGACCTGCCGGTGAAGACGATCGGCGGCAATGTCGTGTACGTACGCGACGTCGCGCACGTTCGCGACGGCTACGCGCCGCAGACCAACATCGTGCGGGCGGACGGCAAGCGCGCGGCGCTGCTGACGGTCGAGAAGACCGGCAGCACATCGACGCTGACGATCATCGACCAGGTGAAGGCGATGCTGCCGAAGATCGCGGCCGGGCTGCCGAAGGCGCTGCACATTTCGCCGCTCGACGATCAGTCGGTGTTCGTGAAGGCGGCCGTCCAGGGTGTCGTGCGCGAGGCGCTGATCGCCGCGTGCCTGACCGCGCTGATGATCCTGCTGTTTCTCGGCAGCTGGCGCGCGACGCTGATCATCGCGATCACGATCCCGCTCGCGGTGCTCACGTCGCTGCTCGCGCTCGCCGTGCTCGGCCAGACCATCAACATCATGACGCTCGGCGGGCTCGCGCTCGCGGTCGGGATCCTCGTCGACGACGCGACGGTCGCGATCGAGAACATCACGCATCATCTCGAGCTCGGCGCGCCGCTCGAGGAGGCCATCCTGACCGGCGCAGGCGAAATCGCGGTGCCGACCTTCGTGTCGACGCTGTCGATCTGCATCGTGTTCGTGCCGATGTTCCTGCTGACCGGCGTCGCGCGCTATCTGTTCGTGCCGCTGGCCGAGGCGGTGATCTTCGCGATGATCGCGTCGTACTTCTTCTCGCGCACGCTGGTGCCGACGCTCGCGATGGCGCTGATGCGCGCCAAGGGCAGCGGCCGGCCGCCGCGCGGTGTATTCGCGCCCCTCGTGCATGTGGCGCGTTTCCAGGCCGCGTTCGAGCATCGCTTCGAGGCCGTGCGGCTGCGCTATCGCGCGCTGCTGTCGGCGGCGATCGCGCGGCGCCGCCGCTTCGCGGCCGCGTTCCTGCTCGCCTGCGTCGCATCGACCGGCCTCTACGCATTCGCCGGGCAGGATTTCTTCCCGTCGGTCGACACCGGCGAGATCCGCCTGCACCTGCGCGCCCCGACCGGCACGCGGATCGAGGAAACCGCGCGGCTCACCGACGAAGTCGAAGCGAAGATCCGCGGCGTGATTCCGGCCAACGAACTGGCCGGCGTGCTCGACAACATCGGCGTGCCGGTGAGCGGGATCAACCTCACGTACGACTCGTCGGATCCGATCGGCACCGAGGACGCCGACGTGCTCGTCACGCTGAAGCCGAATCACGCGTCGACCGCCGCATACGTGGCGAAGCTGCGCAACGTGCTCGCGCAGGCGTTCCCCGGCGTGACGTTCGCGTTCCTGCCGGCCGACATCGTCAGCCAGATTCTCAACTTCGGGCTGCCCGCGCCGATCGACATCCAGATCGTCGGCAACAAGCTCGACCAGAACCGCGCGGTCGCGAATGCGCTGCTCGCGAAGCTGCGCGGCGTGCGCGGGCTCGTCGACGCACGCATCCAGCAGCCGGGCGACGAGCCGGCGATCAACGTGAACGTCGATCGCACGAAGGCGATCCAGGCCGGCCTCGAGCAGCGCGACGTCGCGCAGAACCTGCTGATCGCACTGTCCGGCAGCTCGCAGACGACGCCGAACTTCTGGCTCGATCCGCGCAACGGCGTCAGTTACCCGGTGCTCGTGCAGACGCCGCAATACACGGTGAATTCGCTGCAGTCGCTCGCGAACGTGCCGCTGCCCGCCGGCACCGCGCGCCCGCCGCAGACGCCGGCCGCCGGCCCGGCCGCGGGCGCGCCCGCGCAGAACCTGCTCGGCTCGCTCGGCACGTTCTCGCGCGCGACGCAGCAGGCCGTGGTGTCGCACTACAACGTGCAGCCGGTGCTCGACATCTTCGCGTCGGTGCAGGGGCGCGACCTCGGCGGCGTCACGGCCGACGTGACGAAGCTCGTCGACGAAGCCCGCGCGCAACTGCCGCCCGGCTCGTCGATCGTGCTGCGCGGCCAGGTGCAGGCGATGCATGAGTCGTTCACCGGGCTGCTCGGCGGCCTGGTGCTCGCGATCGCGCTCGTCTACCTGCTGATGGTCGTGAACTTCCAGTCGTGGCTCGATCCGCTCGTGATCGTCGGCGGGCTGCCGGCGTCGCTCGCCGGCATCGCGTGGATGCTGTTCGTCACGCGCACCACGCTGTCGGTGCCCGCGTTGACCGGCACGATCCTGTGCATCGGCATCGCAACCGCGAACAGCATCCTCGTCGTGAACACGGCGCGCGAACTGCTCGCGGCCGGCGAGTCGCCGTGGCAGGCCGCGCTGGACGCCGGGTTCAGCCGCTTCCGCCCGGTGCTGATGACCGCGCTCGCGATGCTGATCGGCATGCTGCCGATGGCGCTCGGCCTCGGCGACGGCGGCGAGCAGAACGCGCCGCTCGGCCGCGCGGTGATCGGCGGGCTTGCGTTCGGCACGATATCGACGCTGCTGTTCGTGCCGGTGCTGTTCGGCTTCGTCCATGCGTGGCTCGCGCAGCGTCGCGACGCCGCGGCCGCCCGGCGCGCGCCGCACGCGCCCGATACGCCGGCGCTGCGTTGAGCACGCATGCCTGCCCCTTCTCATCCTTCGATTCGCCCGACCCCGGACCCATCATGAACGACTCGATCGAACCCGTCGCTCCGCCGCCCGCCGCCGAAGCGGCCACCGTGCCCGCAGCCGTGCCGCCCGCCGCGCGCGGCGCCGCCCCCGATACGCCGCCGGCCCGCCGCGGCCGCAAGCTGACCGTGCCGCTTGCCGCCGTCGCGCTCGCCGCCGCGCTGCTCGCGATCGGTATCGTGCCGCGCGTCGATGCGCGCGCCGCGCAGCGCGCGCAGGTGGCCGCGCAACAAGCGCTGCCCGTATCGGTGATCGCACCCGGCACGGCACCCGCCGACCAGACGCTGACGCTGCCCGGCTCGGTGATGCCGTTCGCCGAAGCGTCGATCTATGCGCGCACCAGCGGCTATATCGCGCACTGGAGCGCGGATCTCGGCGCGCACGTGAAGGCCGGCCAGCCGCTCGCGCAGATCTCGGCGCCCGATCTCGACGCGCAGTTGCGCCAGGCGCGTGCCGACGAAGCAAGCGCGCAGGCGAACTACGACTACGCGAAATCGACCGCACAGCGCTGGCAGGACATGCTGAAAACGCAGTCGGTGTCGCAGCAGGACACCGACACGAAGGTGGCCGACATGAACGCGAAGCGTGCGATGCTCGCATCCGCGCAGGCGAACGTCGCGCATCTTGCCGAACTCGTGTCGTACGAGTCCGTCGCCGCACCGTTCGACGGCGTGATCACCGCACGCAACGTCGACGTCGGCACGCTCGTCACCGCGGGCGGCACGCCGGGCAGCCCGGGCCTGTCCGGCGAACTGTTCCATCTCGAACAGACTGACACGCTGCGTGTGTTCGTCGACGTGCCGCAGGACAGCGCGACCGGCGTGTCGGCCGGCACGTCCGTTTACCTGACGACGCCGCAGTACCCAGGGCGGCGCTTTGCCGCGCGTGTCGCGCGCAGCGCGGGCGCGATCGATCCCGTCACGCGCACGCTGCGCGTCGAGATCGACGTCGACAACCGCGACGGCGCGCTGATGCCCGGCGCGTATGCGCAGGCGCATCTCGTCGTGCCGAGCGCGGCACCGGCGCTCGACCTGCCGGTCAGCGCACTGCTGTTCCGCCCGGGCGGCGTGACGGTCGCCACCGTCGGCGCGAACGGGCGTACGGCGCTGAAGACCGTGCAGATCGGGCGGGATTTCGGCACGCGCGTCGAGATCGTCTCGGGGCTCGCGGCAGGCGATCGCGTGATCGATAACCCGGGCGATGCGATCACGGCCGGGGAAGCGGTAAAGATCGTGTCGACCTCGCGCGATGCGGCGCCGGTGGCTGCCTCGTCTGCTTCGTCTGCTTCGTCTGCTTCGTCTGCTTCGTCTGCCTCGTCCGCTACGTCCGCTACGTCCGCTCAGACCGCACAGGCCACACAGGCCACACAACCGGCGTCCGCGACCGGTGCGCGCGACGTGCCGCCGCTGCGCGCAGCCGGCGTCGCACCCGCTGCGTCAACACCCGCTCCGGCGCCCGCCCACGGCTAACCCATCGACGACCACCCACGAGATGCCTGCCATGCGCCTTCCTCATCCGCTCCCGTTCGCTCGCCGCGTCGTCGCGCTCGGCGCCGCCGCCGCACTGACCGCCTGCTCGACGCTGCCGCCCTATTCGCCGCCCGCCGTCGCGGTGCCCGCGCACTATGCTGGCGCGCCGGCCGCACCGGCCGCGCAAGCCGGCTGGCGCGCCGCAATGCCCGCGGACGACGCCGCGCGCGGCGCGTGGTGGACCGTGTTCGACGACGCCGATCTGAACGCGCTCGAAGCGCGCGTCGACGTGTCGAACCAGACGGTGAAGAAAGCGCTCGCCGGTCTGCAGCAGGCGCGCGCGATGGTCGACTATCAGCACGCCGGGTTCCTGCCGACGATCACGGCAGGCGTCGCGCAAAGCCGCGCGCGCGTGTCGCAAAACCGGCTCGGCTCGTCGCTCGCCGGCAAGACGACGCCCGATTACCAGGCCGGCGTGGCCGCGAGCTGGGAACCCGATGTATTCGGCCGCGTGCGCGACGCGGTGACGGGCGCGCAGGCGAACGCCGCCGCGAGCGCGGCCGACCTGCAGGCCGTGAAGCTGTCGGTCACGGCCGAACTCGCGACTGACTATTTCGCGCTGCGCTCGCTCGACACGCAAAAGCAACTCCTCGACGACACCGTGCACGCGTACGCCGACGCGCTGACGCTGCTCAAGCAGCAACTCGCGGCCGGTGCGATCGACGCGTCGGCGGTTGCACAGGCCGAGACGCAACTCGAATCGACCTGCACACAGGACACCGACATCGACGCGTCGCGTGCGCAGTTGCAGCACGCGATCGCGACGCTCGTCGGCGAAAGCGCGTCGACGTTCGCGCTGCCGCCGCGCGTGCAGGCGTTCCACGTGCCGGCCATCCCGGCCGGCGTGCCGTCACAACTGCTGGAGCGGCGGCCCGACATCGCGGCGGCCGAACGCCGTGTCGCGGCCGCGAACGCGCAGATCGGCGAGGCGCGTGCGGCGTTCTTTCCGGACCTCGTGCTGTCGGCGAGCGCAGGGCTCGAGAGTTCGTTCTTCGCGCCGTGGCTCGCCGCGCCGAGCCTGTTCTGGTCGCTCGGCCCGCAACTCGCCGGCACGCTGTTCGATGGCGGCCGCCGCAGCGCGTCGTTGCGCGGCGCGCATGCACAATACGACGGCGCGGTCGCCGATTACCGGCAAACCGTGCTGGTGGCGTTCCAGCAGGTCGAGGATCAATTGTCCGCGCTCGATGCGCTCGCGTCCGAAGCCGGCAGCCAGCAGCGCGCGACCGACGCGGCCGACCTGTCGCTGCGGCTGACGACGAACCGCTTCAACGCGGGCGCAGTCAGCTATCTGGACGTGGTGACCGCGCAGACGATCGCATTGACGAACCGGCGCACGGCCGATCAGATCGACGCGCGCCGGATCGAGGCCGAAGTCGGGTTGCTGAAGGCGTTGGGCGGCGGCTGGCAGGCGGGCGCGGGCTCGGGCGCGGAATCGAACACGGGCAAGAAGGAACCCGTAGCGGCCGCGCGGTCCAATCCCGCCGTCACGCTGCCGGCGGCCGGTTGAACGTGAGAGGCGCGCAGCCGTAGCGCCATTCCAACTCGTCGATCGGCGGATGAAAGGCTGCACGTCGGTAATACGGCTCGTCGACGTCACCTCACAACGGCATACCTATGCTCCCGTTTTCCTTTATTCAAGAATGGTCTGAAGACGCGCGAGCGCATCTTCGATCACTTCGGACGGAGCGCGCTCGACCTTGCGTGCGCCACGCGCCTGAAGATCGAGCGTGCGAACCATGTTCACAAGAGCCACGCCCTGCGTTTCAGTGCCCGAACCCGAGAGGGGCACAGCGAATCCCGCGTATCGCGCGAATTCGCCGCCCTGCGCAATCGGCGCGACGAGCGCCACGCCAAGCGCATTGAACGCAGCAGGCGACAAAACGAGCGCGGGGCGAAAATCCCCTTGTTGCTCCTTGCCCACGGTCGGGTTCAGGCTAACGCGCACGATATCGCCCCTCTCGAACTTGACGCGCCTCACCATGCTTCATGCCCCACCGGCTTGGATTCGCCCCACGCGGCAAGGTCGGCGGGTTCCGGGGCCTTCGGATCGCACTGCGCGATCAGTTCATCCAGTGAATACTTGCGCCGGGCTGGCGAAAGCAACACACCATCGGGGCGCACATCGGCGTTCAGCGAGCTACCTACCGACGCGTCGATTTGCTCAAGCAACACGGCCGGAAGCCGGACTGCGGCGCTGTTGCCCCACTTCTGAATTTTGAGTTCCATATCATCACTCCAAATGTAGATCCATTGTAGATACCCGCAGATCAAAAGGCAAGCACCCTGTATCTACATTGAAGATACCGACAGGGGCGAAGGCACGGTGCTGCCAACCGTACAGTTATCGGCCCCGAGCACTCGTAAGTTGAGGCCCAAATCGCCAAGCGGCACCCTCACTCCCCAAGGTCGATCGCGGCAATCGCTTCGCGCGTGTCTCGCTGCGAGACATCGACGTAGGGCGCAACATGATCGAGATGTGCATGCCCCAATAGAATCTGAACAGTTTCGAGCGAATGCCCGTTAGCTATCAGCCGCATTGCAAACGTCCGGCGGCCCGAGTGGCTGCTGAAGCCGGCTCCGAGGCCAGCCGCCGTGCTCGTCGCGTTCCAGTAGGTCGAGGATCAACTGTCCGCGCTCGATGCGCTCGGGTCCGAAGCCGGCAGCCAGCAGCGCGCGACCGACGCGGCCGACCTGTCGCTGCGGCTGACGACGAACCGCTTCAACGCGGGCGCCGTCAGCTATCTGGACGTGGTGACCGCGCAGACGATCGCATTGACGAACCGGCGCACGGCCGATCAGATCGACGCGCGCCGGATCGAGGCTGAAGTCGGGTTGCTGAAGGCGTTGGGCGGCGGCTCGCGGGCGAGCACATCTGTCGAACACCTGATTCGCAACATTGATGAGTTCGCTCTAGCGCGTGTCCGGAGATACAGGGGCGAGTCCACTGAGCAACGGCAGGCCGTTGGCGCTATGCTCTTGTCACGAGTAGCTTTGCCCATTACGCCGCGCATGAACCCAATCTGACATTGCAAGCGCTTGAACGCGCATCAGCAGAATCTTCGCGCATACATCCTCCATTTTTTGCATGAGCGCAACGCATGCAGACACGAAAAGAACGTCTCTCCCAGCCTTTGCTGACGGCACTACCACGAGTGCTCCCATTTGCAGTATCTGTGGTGACTGTTAACAGAAACTTCGAACGACAACAGCGATGGACCACGCTGTTGCTCGCTCCCGTTCAACTTGGCGTGACCGTCTGATGTGCGGCTTGGCTGGGCTGATTCGCCATGACGGCCAAGCGCCGGCGCAGGTGGAGCGGGTGCTCGCCATGCGCGAGCGGCAACGGCATCGTGGGCCAGATGGCCGCGGCTTGTGGCATGACCAACACGCCGTGCTGGCTCACGACCGTTTGGCTTTACTCGACGCCGAGCATGGCGCGCAGCCGATGTGCAGTGCCGACCATCGTTACGTGCTGGTCTACAACGGCGAGATCTACAACTACGTTGAGCTTCGCCACGAACTGAGCGCGCGCTGGTCGTTCCGCACGAACACCGATACCGAGGTGGTGCTCGCGGCGTATGCGGTATGGGGCGAAGCGTGTCTTCGGCGCTTCAACGGCATGTTCGCGTTCCTGGTGTGGGACACCCATCGTCAACGAGCCTTTGCCGCGCGCGACCGGCTGGGCGTCAAGCCGTTCGTCTACCTGCAACAGGGGGCGGAATTCCTGTTTGCCTCGGAGGCCAAAGGACTGCTGCCTGCGATGCAAGCGCCGCGTGCGAATATCGACGCCGTGCTGGAATACCTGGTGGCGCCGTTCTTCAGCGGCGTGGCGCAACCGATGTTCGACGGCATGGCCTACTTGCCGCCCGGGCATCTGCTGCGCCTCGATCGCGATGGCTTGCAGCTATCGCGCTGGGCGCCGGAGATTGCCGAAAACCCGGCTGCCAGGGCGGACGATATCGCCCACGCGCTGCGCGAGCGGCTGTCCGCAGCTGTCCAGCGTAGCTTGATCGCCGATACACCGGTCGGCCTGTTTTTCAGCGGTGGCCTCGACTCCACGCTGATAGGCGGCCTGGCGCGAGCGGCAGGTGCGACACCGCCCTGCTTCACCATTCGCTTCGAAGATCACCATCGCTACGACTACACGCGTTCACTGATCGTGGCTTCCGATGATCAACCTTTCGCCGAACAGGCCGCCAATGAATTGGGCCTGCCACGCGAAGACGTCGTACCCACGCGCTCCGCACTCGCCCAGGATATGCTGCAATTGGCCACGCAAAACGATGCACTGCCTGCGTGGGAACAGGAGCTGGCGCAACATTACTTGGCGCGAGCCGCCAGCACGCGCCTCAAGGCGGTATTGGTGGGCGATGCCGCCGATGAAACGCACTACGGTTATCACTTTCTGCTCGACCCGCACGCCACCCGCGATCCGACCCATATCCTGCAACGCTTGACCGCCGATCCCTATCTACGGCCCGGCTTGCTGGAGCAACCGTTGCAACACTACGGCGAAGTCTATCGCCAACTCGCGATCGCGGCCGGACACGACTGGCATACGCCCACCTCACGTTTGCGCGCCACGCAATGGCTGGTGCGCCATCGTTGGTTGCAGCGGCTGTTGCATAACGGCGATATCCATGGCATGGCACATGGACTGGAAGCGCGCGTCCCCTTCAGCGATACCGAAGTTCTGGACCTGGCTGCCACCATTCCGGCCGAGCTGGCGCTACGTGATGGCGTGGAGAAAGCCATGTTGCGTGAAGCGTCGCGCGGTGCATTGCCGGAAGCCGTGCGCCTGCGCAGGAAGTCGGCCCTACCCAAGGATCAAGGCAACGGCGAGTCATTGCGCCAGCACACCCGCGAAATACTGGCTACGGACGCCGACCGCATCGCCGGCTTGCTCGACGTACCCCGGCTGCAGCGCCGCTGCGCCGATCCATCCCCGCTGAATGAGCAAGAGCGCGCCGTCATGTTTCGGGCGTGCTCGTTGGCGCACTGGTCACGGGTTCACGGCATGAGCATGCCATGAGGCGAGCCTTGTTTTGCGCGGTGCCCGAGAAGGAGCATCTCGATCTTTGTATCGAACCTGACCAGCGCTTGCGAACCGGTAGGCGTCGAAGCGGCGTTCTACGCGCCCGCCATCCCAGCCTGGCCGGGTTGCTGTAATCGCTGGACGGCGGCTGGCAGGCGAGCGCGAGCGCAGACGCGGAATGAAACACCGGCACGCAGGCACACGCAGCGGCCGCGCGGCCCGAACCCGCCGTCACGCTGCCGGCGGCCGGTTGAACGTGAGCACGAAGCGCGTGCCGCGCGCATCGCTTTCGACCTGCGCGGTGCCGCCGTGCAGCTCCATCACCGATCGCACGATCGCGAGGCCGAGCCCGGCCGTGCCGCCCGGCGCGCCGCCGCTGCGCGCCGGGTCGCCGCGCACGAACCGGTCGAAGATCCGCGGCAGCAGCGCGGGATCGATCGGCTCGCCGGGATTGGCGACGACGACGCGCACCGCATCCGGCGTTTCGTCGACAGCGAGCGTGATGACACCGCTGGCCGGCGTATACCGCAGCGCGTTCGCGAGCAGGTTGCCGATCGCGCGGCGAAACAGCTCGACGTCGGCGGTCAGCCGCCCTTGCCCGTCTACGCGCAGCGTCGAGCCCGCTTCGTCGGCGAGCCCCTCGAAATACTCGGCGATGCGCTCGAGTTCGTCGCGCACGTCGAACGCGCGCTGCCGCGTGACGAAGCTCGGATGCTCGGCGCGCGCGAGGAACAGCACGTTCTCGATCATCCGCGCGAGCCGGTCGTATTCCTCGAGATTCGATTCGAGCAGCGCCTGGTATTCATCGGCCGGCCGCGGCCGGGCGAGCGCGACTTCGGTTGCGCCGCGCATGTTGTTCAGCGGCGTACGCAGGTCGTGCGCGAGATCCGCGCTGAATTGCGACAGATGCGAGAACGCCTGCTGCAGGCGCCCGAGCATCGCATTCTGCGCGTCGACGAGCGCCCGCAGCTCGCGCGGCGCGCGCGACGCGTCGAGGCGCGTGTCGAGCTTGTCGACCGTGATCCGGCCGGTGTTGTCGACGATCTCGCGCAGCGGCTCGAGTGCCGTGCGGATCAGCCCGTAGCCGAGCAGCAGCGCGAGCAACGCGCCGAGGCCGCCGGCAAGCTTGAGCCGGTCGCGATAACTGTCGAGCAGCGCGGCCCGGTCGCGCATGTTGCGTGCGATCGCGATGTGAATCGGTGTGCGGTCGCCAAGCAAGGCCTCGATCACGACGCCGCGCATCGGCGTGCCGCCCGCCGCGGTCCATGTGACGAGTTGATCGGCCGTGATCCGGTCGTTCGCGGGTATCGGCGTCGCATTCGGCGCAAACAGCTGCGCGTCGGCCAGCGGCACCGACGCGGCCGGCCGCGCGTCGTCGAGCGCGGCGAGCGTGACGTTGTGGCGCACCAGCATGTCGCCCTGCCCGTCGGTGACGCCCATCGACAGCGCCTCGTTGCCGAGCACCTGGCTCGTGAGCCGCTCCGTATGCGCGCGCACCGCGTCGAGTGATTCGAGCTCGCCCGCGAGCCGGCGCGTATGACGCGCGGCGAGCACGATGTCGAGGTCGTCCTGCGTATTGACCTGTCGCTCGAGGCTCGCGTACACGTACACGCCGACGAGCGCGAACGCGGCCAGCGTGGTCCCGGCGATGGCGAGCGCAAGCGTCGCGGCAAGCGAGCGCGGCCGCGTCATGCGTCGTCCTTCGGTTCGAGCACGTAGCCGACGCCGCGCACCGTGTGGATCAGCTTCACCGGGAACGCGTCGTCGATCTTCGCGCGCAGGCGCCGGATCGCGACTTCGACGACGTTGGTATCGCTGTCGAAATTCATGTCCCACACGTAGGACGCGATCTGCGTGCGGCTCAGCACCTCGCCCTGCCGGCGCGCGAGCAGCTGCAGCAGCGAGAATTCCCGCGGCGTCAGGTCGATCCGCGTGGCGCCGCGCTTCACACGGCGGCGCACGACGTCGATTTCGAGGTCGCCCACCGCGAGCTGCTCGGTTTCGCGCGGCGGCCCGCGCCGCGCGAGCGTGCGGATGCGGGCGAGCAGCTCGACGAACGCGAACGGCTTCACCAGGTAATCGTCGGCGCCGAGCTCGAGGCCGTGCACGCGGTCCTGCACGTCGTCGCGCGCGGTCAGGAACAGCACCGGCGTCGTATGCGTGTCGCGCAGCCGCTTCAGCACGCCCCAGCCGTCGAGCACCGGCAGCATCACGTCGAGCACGATCACGTCGTAGCGCTCTTCCTGCGCGAGCGTCAGGCCTTCGCCGCCGTCCTTCGCGAGATCGACGCTGAACCCCGATTCTTCGAGGCCCTTCTTCAGGTACGCGCCCGTCTTCGGCTCGTCTTCAACTATCAGAATGCGCATGGCGGTTCCGTCGCGGTCGTGGTGGCATGCGGCGATGTTACCGGGAAACGGCGACGGCGAACTGCACGGTGCAAGCGGGAACGCGGTGGATTACAAAACGGTAATCGGGCCGTTAACTTGGCGTGCGTTGCGAACCCCTGAACCTCCTTGGCGGCGCCGATCGGTATTCCGGAGGCGGGCAGCCAAGCGCACGCGGATGCGGTGCGGAGGCCGGGAACGGAGGACGACCCGGACGACGATGTCCGCACATCGCACGCGTCGCGAACGCGTACGCGAACGAAGGCGAAGGCGTCTTCCCGAGCCGATGCTGCCGTTGTTTGGAACCAGCCGGCGCGAACCCGCGCGTCAGAAATCCCTGTCGACTTCCGTTTGGATTCCTTCGTATTCCATGAGAATCCGGTTCGCGACGAACGTCACGAGGTTATCGAAGAAAACCGCTGTCGCCGCGTCGCCGAATACGTCCGATGGAAAGACCAATGGGCCCGCAAATGCGGAGCGATCCGCGCCGTTTCCCCTTCCATCGAGTTGATGAACGCGACGTTCGACGGATTCGGCAGCCTGGCGTCGCACGCTGCGCCGATCGAGCAATGTTCACGCCTCGTCAGGCGGTTCCATCACGGCCCCGGACGAGCGCATTGCAACTGCGCCGAACGCGAGGCCTAGCCGGACGGGGGTTGCATCCGGCCGCACCAAACCACATGCCGACGCAGCCGCGCCCCTGACAAAAAGTGACCCCAATAACATCACAAGATTGCATTTTCACATTTTATGTGATTTTATTACCATCATTCGCACGCCGCCGTCGTCCACCCGAGCGGCGCACCCCATACCAAGGAAGAGACGCAGATGGAGACAATCGCCGTCATCGGCAGCAACATGGTCGACCTCGTGACCTATGTCGCACGCATGCCCGCCCGGGGCGAAACGCTCGAAGCGCCGAATTTCGAGCTCGGCTGCGGCGGCAAGGGGGCGAACCAGGCCGTCGCGGCCGCCCGCCTCGGCGCGCGCGTCGTGATGGTCACGAAGGTCGGCGACGACGTCTTCGCCGACAACACGATCCGCAACTTCGCGCGCGAAGGCATCGACACCACCCACGTGCGCAAGGTGGCCGGCGTGCCGAGCGGCGTCGCGCCGATCTTCGTCGAACCCGATTCGAGCAACAGCATCCTGATCGTCAAGGGCGCGAACCGCCACCTGACGCCGGCCGACATCGACGCGGCCGCGCCGCAGCTCGCCGAATGCGCGCTGATCGTGCTGCAGCTCGAGATCGAGCTCGACACCGTCTATCACGCGATCGCATTCGGTGCGCGCCATGGCATTCCCGTGCTGCTGAACCCCGCGCCCGCGGTGGCCGATCTCGATTTCGAGCGGATCCGCACCGTCGAATTCTTCGTGCCGAACGAAACCGAGCTCGCGATCGTGTCGGGCATGCCGGTCGATTCGCGCGAGAGCGCCACCCGCGCCGCCGAAGCGCTGGTCGCGCGCGGGCTCAAGCACGTGCTCGTCACGCTCGGCAGCAACGGTTCGCTGCTGGTATCGCGCGACGGCGTGCGGCACGTGCCGGGCGTACCGGTCGACGCGCGCGACACGACGGGCGCCGGCGACGCGTACATCGGCTGCTTCGCGCGCTGCTATGCCGCGTCGCGCGACGCACTCGACGCGATGCGTTACGCGTCCGCGTATGCCGCGCATTCGGTCACGGGCCTCGGCACGCAGAAATCGTACGCCGACACCGCGACGTTCGAACGCTTCCTCCGCGACGCCGGCTTCTGACCGGCGCCTTCATCGACGAGACAACCGGGAAGGAGACACCCATGGGCCGAGCCAGAATCGAACATACCCCCGACGGCTATTACCTGAACCGCACCCCACTCTTCGCGTTCACGCTGCTGTGCTGCCTGTTCGCGCTGTGGGGCACCGCCGCGAACCTGAACGACGTGCTGATCGCGCAATTCAAGAAGTCGTTCTTCCTGTCCGATTTCGAATCGGCATTCGTGCAGTCCGCGTTCTATCTCGGCTACTTCTTCCTCGCGATTCCGGCCGCGACCGTCGTGAAGAAGTTCAGCTACAAGACGACGATCCTGGTCGGCCTGCTGCTCTACACGACCGGCTGCCTGCTGTTCTTCCCGGCCGCGTCGATGGCGAAGTACGGGATGTTCCTCGTCGCGCTGTTCGTGATCGCGGCCGGCCTGTCGTTTCTCGAAACCGCATCGAATTCGTATTCGACGCTGATGGGCCCGCGCGACACCAGCACGCGGCGGCTGAACATCTCGCAGACGTTCTATCCGTTCGGCGCGATGGCCGGCGTGTACATGGGCAGCTTCCTGATCTTCAAGGAGGGCGATGCATCGCATGCGCAGCTCGCCGCGATGTCGGCGGCCGACGCGCACGTGCACCAGCTCGCGATGATCCAGGCCACGCTCGAGCCGTACAAGTGGCTGATCGTCGTGCTCGCCGCCGTGTTCATCGTGTTCGCGCTCACGCCCTACCCGGCCTGCAAGGGCAACGGCCCGAGCGTGGCCACGCACCGGATCGACGCGCGCGGCACGCTCGCGCGCCTGTTCGGCAACCGGCGCTTCGTCGCGGGCGTCGTCGCGCAGTTCCTGTACGTCGGTGCGCAGGTCGGCGTGTGGAGCTTCACGATCCGGCTCGCGATGCAGATCGGCGGCCTCACCGAGCGCGGCGCGTCGCGCTACCTGCTTGCCACGTTCTTCGCGTTCTTCGTCGGCAAGCTGATCGCCACGCTCGTGATGAAGCGCGTCGGCCCGGCCAAGGTGCTGATCGTCTACGGCATCCTGTGCATCGCGCTGCTCGCATACACGATCAGCGTGCACGACATCACGGCCGTCTACGCGGCCGTGGGCGTGAGCGTGTTCCTCGGCCCGTGCTGGCCGACGATCTACGGCCTCACGATCGACGGGCTCGGCAAGGACACCGAATATGGCGGCTCGATCCTCGTGATGAGCATCGTCGGCGGCGCGGTCGTGCCGCTGATCCAGGGGCTGATCTCCGATCACACGGGCGGCAACATGCAGCTCGCGTTCGTCGTGCCGCTCGCGTGCTTCGTCGTGATCGTCTACTACGGCTTCTACTGCCTGCGCCACCTGCCGGCCGCGACGCCCGACGCAGCCGCCGACGGCAACGCGCCCGCGCGCTACACCGCCACGCGCAACACGTCGGGGGCTTGAGCATGCGAGGCGAAATCGAACTGCGGCGCGACGACTTCCGCGACACGCCGCGCACGCTGTACCGCACCGACGGCCTCACCGTCACAGCGTTCGCCTATCCGTCCGGTGTCGAGGCGCTGAAGCTCGAGAACCGTCGCGGCCACCTCGTCGTGCTGCCGTATCTCGGCCAGATGATCTGGGCCGCCGCGTTCGACGGCCGCGACCTGACGATGAAGCACATGTTCCGGCAGCCGAAGCGCGCGACATCGATCATCGATACGTACGGCTGCTTCATGTTCCACAGCGGGCTGCTGCGCAACGGCTGCCCGGGGCCGGACGACACGCATGCGCTGCACGGCGAGATGCCGTGCGCGCCGATGGATCGCGCAAGCGTCGTGGTCGGCACGGATGCGCGCGGCGCGTTCGTCGAAGTGACCGGCGAATACGAATACGTGCAGGGATTCGGCAGCCATTATGTGGCGCGCCCGTCGGTACGGCTCGCCGAGCACGACGCGCAGATGACGATCGCGATGGACGTGACGAATCTCGGCGGCACGTCGATGGACCTGATGTACATGGCGCACCTGAACTACGCGTACGTGCCGGGCGGTCGCTTCGTGCAAGCGTTGCCTCGAGGCGGGTTGCGGTTGCGCGACAGCGTGCCCGCGCACGTCAGGCCGACCGCTGCGTGGCGCGACTACACGGCCACGCTCGCGCACGCACCGGAACGGCTTCACACGCTCGATGCGCCTGCGCTGTACGACCCGGAGATCGTGTTCTTCATGAACGGCGCGGAAACGGATGCGGACGGCGTCGCGCATTTCCTGCTCGAACATCCGGATGGCGGCGCATTCCACACCGCGTACCGTCCCGAGCAATTTCCGCATGCGACGCGCTGGATCCTGCACAACGCGGACCAGCAGGTCGCCGCATTCGCGCTGCCGTCGACCTGCGAACCGGAGGGGTATGAAGCCGAACGCCGCAAGGGCCACGTGGCGGCGCTCGCGCCCGGTGCGACGCGCCGCTTCGAAGTCGTCACCGGCTTCCTGAGCGCGGCGGAAGCCCGCCATGCGTGAAGCGGTGCGCGGCCGCGCGGCATCAGGTCACGAGCGCGATCCCGTGCTCGCGAATCGCCGTTTCGTAGCGGCGGCTCAGTTGTCCGTCCGAGATCACGTAGTTGAAGTCGGTCAGCTCGGCAAAATAGGCCGCGCGCACTTCGTCGAACTTCGTGTGGTCGACGAGCAGGAAGCGGTTCTGCGCACGTGCCATCACCTTCTTCTTCGCGTCGACTTCGTGGAAGTTGAAGCAGGTCACGCCGCAGCGGTCGCTCACGCCCGCTGCGGAGATGAACGCCTTCGACACGCGCACCGTGTCGAGGATGCCCGTTTCGGCCACCGATTCGAACACCATGTTCTTGCGGTGGTACGCGCCGCCGCACAGGATCACGCTGCAATGCGGCTTCTGCTGCAGCTTCGCGAACACGTTCAGCGAATTGCAGACGGCGGTGAATTCGAGGTCGTCCGGAATGAAGTCGACGACGAACGGCGTGGTCGAGCCGCAGTCGACGAAGATCGTGTCGCCGGTCGTCACGAACTGCGCGGCCAGCTTGCCGATGCGGCGCTTCTCCTCGGTCTGCCGATCGTTCTCGGTGCTGACCACGTACTCGCCGATGTCGCTGCGCTGCGCGGCGAAGTGGCGCGTCACGTAGCCGCCGATCAGGCTCAAGCCGTGCGGGTTGTCCGCGAGATCGCGGCGGATCGTCATTTCGGATACACCGAACAGATCGGCCACTTCCTTCAGATGAATCGCGTTCTGCCCTTGCAGCACGTTCATCAGTGTCTTGATCCGTTCGCCTTTCTTCGTTTCCATGCCAGTATCCTGCGTGCCCGCCGCAACCGTCGCTCGTCGTGCCGGGCGCGCGGGCCCGGCCGGAATGTCGTATTTGTAACAAATCGATGTGAAAACATCAACTTTACGTGTGCCCTTCCCGCACACGCTCCGTGGAGTCCTGAAACATGCCGCTTTCCAACGCCCAACTCGCTCAAACCATCGATCACACGCTGCTCGCGCCCGACGCGAGCGACGCGCAGATCCGCGAACTCTGCCGCCAGGCGGCCGAGCATCGCTTTTACTCGGTCTGCGTGAATTCGGCGAACGTGCCGCTCGCCGCGCGCGAGCTGGCCGATACCGGCGTGCTCGTCTGTGCGGTAGTCGGTTTTCCGCTCGGTGCCGGGCTGTCGGCCGCCAAGGCATTTGAAGCCACCGCCGCGATCGCCGCGGGCGCCGGCGAGATCGACATGGTGATCAACATCGGCGCGCTGAAGAGCGGCCGCGCCGACGACATGAAGGCCGACATCGACGCCGTGCACCGCGCATGCGGCACGGTGCCGCTCAAGGTGATCCTCGAAACGGGGCTGCTGACCGACGACGAGAAGGTGCGCGTGTGCGAGATGTGCCGCGATCTCGGCGTCGCGTTCGTGAAGACGTCGACCGGGTTCGGCCACGGCGGCGCGACGCTCGCGGATGTCGCGCTGATGCGCCGTACGGTCGGCCCCGCGCTCGGCGTGAAGGCATCGGGCGGCGTGCGCGATCGCGCGGCCGCGCTGGCGATGATCGAGGCCGGCGCGACGCGGCTCGGCACGAGCTCGGGGGTGGCGATCGTGACGGATCAGGGG
>NZ_SCNZ01000039.1:0-77234 GCF_005502655.1 Burkholderia sp. 4NA327C6
GCGATACACGTAGTCGAGTGTCGAGCCCGAATCGAAGCCGAGCCGCAGCCCGAGCGCGATGCCGTCCGACAGCGCCCCGCCGGCCTTCAGGCCGGCGCGCGTGAGCGCCCAGTACGCACGCGCGAACACATTCGCGGGCGGCCGGCCGAGCGCCGCGTATTCGTCGTGGAACGCGCCGCGCCGGTCGGCGTCGGCGAGCGACACGCGCGGGCTCGGCGCATCGAATTCGCGCAGCACGAAGGCGCGCAGCGGTGCGAGCGCCTGCGCGCGGTCGCGTTCGCCGAGCGTGTCGTGATAGAAGCCCGGCAGCACGATGCGCTCCTTGCGCGCGGCGCCGAGGCGTTCGAAGAAGCGGTCCTGCGGGCCGCGATGCACGACCCAGTCGGCGCCCGAGATCAGCAGCTGCGTCGGCACGGTGATCGCGGCCGCGTCGGCGACGATCCGCTGCGCGGTGTCGTGCAGGTCGAGCAGCATGTTGACCGCGATCGGCCGCGTGATCAGCGGATCGGACGCATAGCTCGCGATCCGCTCGGGATCGTGCGTGAGGAACTTCGGCTTCACGTAGCTGTTCACGTAGAACAGCCCGCGCAGCTTGTGCATCAGCCGCAGGCCCGGCCGCGCGAACGGCACGTAGAGCTTGATGTGGAACGCCGGCGACGCGACGACGAGCGCGCGGATCGGCGGCGCATAATCGTGCGCCCAGGTGGCTGCGAGCACCGCGCCGACGCTCTGTCCGACCACCGCCATGTCCTCGATCGCGATGCCGTGCGTGTCGCGGATATGTTCGACGAAGGTCTGCAGGTCGCGCACCGACGCGGCCGCGCTCGGGCTGTAGCCGCGTGCGCCGGGCGAGCGGCCGTGGCCGCGCGCATCCCACGCGAAAAATGCGAAATCGGGCAGGTCGAGCTCGTCGACCAGGTGCGCGACGCGCGCCGAGTGTTCGTGGCCGCGGTGCAGCAACACGATGGCGCCGCGGCAGCGCGGGCCGGTGGCGGGCCAGTGACGATAGAACAGCGTTTCGCCGTCGTGCGTGATGAAGTCGGCCTCGCGGGCCGTGCGTGCGCTCATGCGTTTTTCTCTCGTTTCGTTATTCGAATCTTGGTGCGCCGCCCTCCGGCGCCCGGTACCGCAACTGCCCTGACGACTTCTTCAACCGCCCTTTTCCGCGATGCCGGCCTGCACGCGCCGCACGACGGTCACGATCGACAGCACGATCAGCAGCCGCCACAACCATGCGGCAACGCCGCCGACCGGGAAACCGAGCCCGATCCACAGCGCAAACGCGCCGAGCGCGAGCGCACGGTCGCTCTTGCCGAACGGGCCGTCGTAGCGGCGGCTCACGCCGACCAGCGGGCCGATCAGCCCCGCGCATTCGACGATCACCGCCGTCAGCGCGAACAGCCAGACATCCGCCGGAGCGAACGCCGGAACCGCGAGAAACG
Organism: Burkholderia sp. 4NA327C6; assembly: GCF_005502655.1. Taxonomy (NCBI): domain Bacteria; kingdom Pseudomonadati; phylum Pseudomonadota; class Betaproteobacteria; order Burkholderiales; family Burkholderiaceae; genus Burkholderia; species Burkholderia sp. 4NA327C6. The sequence goes on from NZ_SCNZ01000039.1 coordinate 1,443, forward strand.
GCAGCACCAGCGCGACATCGGACACGACGTCGCCGAGCTCGTTCAGGTAGGCGCCAAGCGTGCTCTTCTGCCCGTGTTCGCGCGCGAGCATCCCGTCGATCGCGTTGAGTGCCATCCGCGCGAACAGCCACAGCGGGATCAGCAGGAACAGCGCGCGGGCAAACACGCCGAGGCCGGCGAGCGCGCCGACGACGATCGAGCCGCCGGCCGCGAACAGCGTGACCTGGTTGGCCGTCACGCCGCGCTCGGCGAGCGAGTTCGCGAACGGGCGCAGACGGTTCTGGAATTTGGGTTTGAGTGCGTAGAGGCTCATCGTTTTATTTGTGCGGCACAGTCGGATACATTTTCCGCCGCCATGCCCCGGGCGGCGAAACGTCCTTGGACGGCCTTCCATGGACGGCCCTAATCGTCGCCGAGCGGCCCCGATGCGTCAAGCACGCGCCCGGCCCGCACGCGCGGCGCCAATCTGGCGTTTTTGACGGAAACTCGCGATAATCCGCTGGCCCGAGCGCAGCGACATCTATTCGAACTGCAAACGGGCACTCGTGCAACAGCCGATTATCACGCAGCCGACCGGCGCATTCGCCGCGACGCAACAGCGGGTGACGGCGAATCGTCCGATTATCGCGGACCTGCGACAGGCAGCCACGAATTTGAAAAAATTTAAACAAGGGCCGTCCGGCGCGCATCCTGCCGCGCCGGCATTCCGGGGTCCCGCCCGCCGCTCACGAGCAGCGGGCCATGCAGGCAGGCAGGAGGCGCAGCGCCGATGAACATCCTCAACGTCTGGCAGCGCGATTTCCTGCTGTCCATCGTGCGGCTCGTCGCCGGCGCGTATCCGGTCTGGCATCAGGCGCCGCCGTCCCCGACGCAGAAGATCTACTTCTCGAACCACACGAGCCACATCGACACGCTCGCGATCCTCGCCGCGTTGCCGCGCAACGTGCGCGCGGTCGTGCGGCCGGTCGCCGCGCGCGACTACTGGGACAGCAGCGACATGAAGCGCCACATCGCGCAGAAGCTGCTGAACGTCGTGCTGATCGATCGCCACCGCGAATCCGGCGGTGATCCGCTCGACCCCGTGCGCGATGCGCTCAAGCAGGGCCATTCGATCATCATCTTCCCGGAAGGCACGCGCGGCGCCGAGATCCTGCCGCAGCCGTTCAAGAGCGGGCTGTTCCACCTCGCGACCGAGTTCCCGGATGTGGCGCTCGCGCCCGTCTATCTCGAGAACCTGCAGCGGATCATGCCGAAGGGCGCGATCTGGCCGGTGCCGCTGATCTGCAAGGTGCACTTCGGCGCGAACGAACAGCGCGGCGCCGACGAGGACAAGCCGACGTTCCTCGCCCGCATGCGCGACGCGGTCGTCGCGCTCGCGCCGCCGCAGCGGCCGGCCGGCTGATCGCGGCGCCCTCTTCTTCCCTTTCCGGATATCAACCATGCGAACCATTTTCTGGGAACTGGTCGCGGGCGTCACGGGCGTGCTCGTCGTCGCGACCGTGATCGGCGCGATCCTCGGCGCACGCAGCGGCGGCACGAGCGCGACCATCGTCAACCTGAACCAGCGCATCCGCGCATGGTGGGCGATGATCGCGATCATGGCCATCGCGATCGGCCTCGGCAACAACATCACGTATCTCGTTTTCGCGGTGCTGTCCTACCTGACGCTGCGCGAATTCATCACGCTCACCCCCACCACGCCGAGCGACCATACGACGCTCTTCATCGCGTTCTTCATCGCGATTCCCGTGCAATACCTGCTGCTCGGGATCAACTGGTACGGGATGTATTCGATCTTCGTGCCCGTACACCTGTTCTTCGCGATGTCGCTCGTGTCGGCGCTCACGCAGGACACGCGCGAATTCCTGAGCCGCAACGCGAAGATCAACTGGGCGCTGATGGTATGCGTGTACGGGTTGAGCCATGCGCCGGCCGTGCTGATCCTCGACATTCCGCACTACGCGGGGCAGAACGCGCTGCTGCTGTTCTTCTTCCTGTTCGTCGTGCAGATCAGCGACGTGCTGCAGTACGTGGTCGGCAAGCTGTTCGGCAAGCGCAAGATCGCGCCGCAACTGTCGCCGTCGAAGACGATCGAGGGTTTCGTCGGCGGCGGTCTGCTCGCCACGCTGTGCGGCGCATCGCTGTATCGCGTGACGCCGTTCAGCTTCGGGTCGGCGTTCGGCATCTCGCTCGCGATCGTGATCGCGGGCTTCGTCGGCGGCCTCGTGCTGTCGGCCGTCAAGCGCTCGCTCGGCACCAAGGACTGGGGCTCGATGATCGCGGGCCACGGCGGGATGCTCGATCGCGTCGACTCGATCTGCTTCGCCGCGCCGGTGTTCTTCCACCTCGTGCGATATCTGTACGTGTGATGCGCGGGCGGCGCAACGCCGCCCGTTCCTGCGCGCGAAGGATCAGTACCCTTCGCGCAATGCCTTCGGCACGACGTAGCGGCCACGCGCCGCGTCGAACTTCACCGTATGGCGCGCGCGGATCGCCCTGTCGCCGCGCGTGCCCGTTTCCGTGACCGTCAACGGATAGACGTCGCCGGCGCCGGTCGTGTCGGGCGCGATCTCGAAGCGACGTTCCTCGCAGCGGGCCCGCGCGTTCGCACATTCGGTCGACTCGGCGTTGTCGAGCGCCTCGTCGATGCGCGCCGCCGCCGGCACCAGCGCATTGCCGACCGGCAGCCAGATCGCGCGGAAGCGTTGAGAATAGCCTTGCCGCGTGTCGCTTTCGCCGATGACGAAACCGAAAAGGTGCGGCCCGAGCCGCTCGATGCGCACGGCGCCCGGCTCGCCGCGCCCGCCCGACGCGATCTCCGTTTTCTTCATGACCGGCTCGAGCGTCTTGCCGTCCGCCGCCGGTTTCAGCACGTACAGGTCGATCGTGCCGGTCGTCGCGTCCGAATCCATGCCCGGCATCCCGTTCTGCACCGCCGCCTCGGTCTCGCCGCACATCGCGAGCAGCGTGCGCGGGCCGTCGGCCGTTGCCACACGCAGCGAACCGCAAGGCGCGTAGACAACGTCGTCCCCATCCGCCTGCCAGCCCTTGCGGTCCGCGCGCCAGTTGCCGTAAGTGTCGTGGATGAAGGTCTTCAACAGAGGGTCGGGCTGGGCCGGCTCGGCCGCGTAAACGGGCGACATCGCGGAAAGTGCGGCAAGCACCGCGAGTGCGCCAAGCGAAGCCGCGAGCGGCTTCAAACGTGTGTTCCGGTGCGGGACTGTCATGACGAGGATCGTTCTGGTCGAAAAGAGGTGTCGCGAATGGTGGCGGGCCCACCCGATCACGGTTGCCGTGGCGCGATGCCGGTGCCGTCCGGCTTCAGCAGCGCGGTCGACACCCATCCTTCGGCGATGCCGCGCGTGCGCGGATTCAGGTAGACGACCGACGTGAAACGGCCATAGTCGGCACGCGCATCGACGTGATCGTGCTCGACGATGAACAGCCCGTCGATCCGGCACGCGTCGTCCGGCGCGGAATAGAACGGCAGTCGCCCCTTGCCGGTGACGACGCGCCCGGCATCGCTGCCCATCACGTAATCGCCCTGCGCCTGCGCGCGGCGGTTCAGCGCATCGCAATCGACGACGTTACGCACCGGTGCGGCCGGCGCAACGCACGTCGACACGAATCGCGACAACGCGTGCGGGTCGATCTTCAGCACGTCCGGCCGGTCGGGATCGCGCGTGACGTCGAGCGCACGCATCGCCTGCGTATCGAGTGTTACCCAGCCAATCGTTGCCTCGCGATTCGGCGTGCCCGAGTGATCGGGCATCGTGAACAGCCTGACGCGGTAGACGTCGCCGTCACGCTCGTCCACGTCGGCATGGATGTCACGCCGGTTCATCCCGGTCTGCCGCAGTGCCGGTACGATCAGTCGCGCCAACTGATCATTGCACGACGCCGGCGGTGCGGCGGCGGCCGTCTGCACGGTCACCGCGCCCTGGCACGCCAGCACGGCGCTCATGGCGACAGCCGCGAACCGGCGGCCGCATACGGCCTCGCCATTCGTGCCGGCCGGCGTTACGATCTCTTTCTTCAACCCAGGCTCCGTTCGATGCGCGCGGGAATCGGCCCGCGAGCCCGTAGCGTACACGCATGGCACCGCAAGCGCGCATCGCACTGCCCGACATGGACCCACGCATGAACCTCACGTTGCAGGATGTCGCATGGCACCGCTCGGTCGGGCGGCTCATCGAGTCGCTCGACCAGCCGTGCTTCTGGCTGGCGCTGATCCGGCTGATCGAGGAATACGTCGCGGTCGACAGCTGGGTCGCGCTCACGTTCGGCGACGGCCGCCCGCAGGTGTTCGCCGAATGCCCGTACGAAGGCGGCGGCCCCGACCCGCTGTTCCGCGACTACGTGCAGGGGCTGTACCAGCTCGACCCGTTCTACATCGCGAACCGCGACGCGCCGAAGAGCGGCCTGTTCCGGCTGTCCGACGTCGCGCCCGAATGCTTCCGCGATACCGAGTACTACACGCTCTATTTCACGCACAACGTCGTCGAGGACGAGGTGCAGTTCAACGTCGTGCTCGACGGTGCACGCACGCTGTGCCTGTCGCTCGGCAGCAAGCGGCGCTTCAGCCCCGAGCAGGTGGCGCTGCTCGACCTGATCCGGCCGTGGGTGGCCGGGCTGATGCGGCAGCGGCTCGCGTTCGAACCGGCGTCCATCGAAGCCGCGGCATCGCCGCGGGCCGGCACCCGCGCACAGGACGGCTTCGAGCGCGCAATGGCGCGGCTCGGCACGCCGCTCACCGCGCGCGAGCTCGACGTGATCCGGCTGATCCTGAGCGGCCGCTCGAACAAGGAAGTCGCGAACAAGCTGGCGATATCGGCCGAAACGGTCAAGGTCCATCGCCGCAACATCTACGGGAAGCTCGCCATCAACTCGCAATCGGAGCTGTTCTCGCTGTTCCTGAACGCGCAAACCGGCACCTGACGCGCATTTCGCGACGCGCATGTCGATGCCCGCCGGCACCGGCGGCGCCACAGATCAATACCCCTGAAGGGTTAACGCGCCGGCGGGATGGGAAATCCGCCGCTTCGGCGCATACTGGGGCCTCCTTACCACCCTTCCGACGCCACCGGCGACGGGCCCCTGCTACCGACATCGCCATGAAACTGAAGCTCGACATCGTCCAGCTCGCCGGTCGCGACGGCGACACGCACTACAACCTGCAACGCACGCTCGACGCGATCGCAACCTGCGCACCAGGCACCGACATCGTGATGTTTCCGGAAGCGCAGCTCACCGGCTTCCTCGATCCGTCGAATCTTGCGGAATGCGCCGAGCCGCTCGACGGCCCGAGCGTCGGCGCGGTCATTGCAGCCGCGCGCGCACGCGATGTGGCAGTCGTGGTCGGGCTGATCGAGAACGACGGCGGCCGCTTCTACAACACGACCGTATTCGTCACGCCGGACGGCATCGCGCTGCGCTATCGCAAGACGCATCTGTGGGTGAGCGAGCGCGGCGTCGTGCTGCCCGGCGACCGTTTCGCGACGATCGAATGGCGCGGCGTACGGATCGGCCTGCTGATCTGCTACGACAACGAATTTCCCGAAACCGGCCGCGCGCTCGCCGCGCTCGGCGCGGAGCTGATCCTCATCACCGACGGCAACATGGAGCCGTACCGCCCCGTCCACCGCACGTCGGCCACGGCACGGGCGATGGAGAACCAGGTGTTCGCGGTGGTCGCCAACCGCGTCGGCGGCAGCTCGCACGACGTCGTGTTCGCGGGCGGCAGCCTCGCGGCCGATCCGTTCGGCAACCTGATCTTCGAGGCCGGCAATGCCGAATCGCGTCATGCGGTCGAGCTCGATTTCGACCAGCTCGCCGCGTCGCGCGCGGTCTACGACTATCGCCGGGATCAGCGCCTGCACATCGCCGGCGAACGCATCGAGCACGCCAACGGCCTGCGCGAACTGCTGATTCCGTAAGCGCGTGCCCGCCTGCGGCGGCGACATCCGTCACGCCGGGCCGGGCACCTCGATCGCCAGCAGCGCCGAACTGACGGACTTGCCGTGCGCGTCGAGCGCGAGCGAGCGCGTGACACCGCCGCCGAGCGCATCGCGCAGCACGAAATTGAATGCGCCGAGCGCCGGCAATTCGTAGCGCACGACGTCGCCGTGCACGATGCCCGCGAGCCACGCCTTCACGGCGTCGGCATCGAGATGCATGCGCAGGTGATCGTAATGACGCGGATCGTGACAGACGACCGACACGTTCAGCGTATTGCCCTTGTCGCCGGTGCGCGCATGCGCGAGTTCACGCAGTTGCATCAGGCCTCCACGAATGAAAACGACGGCGTCACGGCCGCGCGCGGCAGCAGCACCGACTGCACCGCGATCACCTCGCGCGTCGACTTGAACGCGCCGCCGCCGCCGGCCGGCCCGTTCGTATAGAGCGTCTCGACTTCGTTGCCGATGCGCGCCGCTTCGGCGGCGCTCGCCGCACGGCCGGCCACCCGCACGCGCACCTCGGCCGGCACCCCGCGCGCGGCCGGCGTCGCATCGCCATACAGAGAATCGACACCGATCAGGTCGAAGCGCAACTCGGTCGTGGCGACGCCGGTCATTGCCAGCCGCTCGCGAACGATCTCGCGCGCGAGACACGCACGTTCGAGCGCACCCGGGCCGCCGTACGAAATCTGGCCTTCGCCGATCCAGCCGTCGACGTAAGCCACCGATACCTTCAGCGTGTCGGGCCGCGCGGTGCCGCGCCCGCCCGTCACGCGCACGCGATCGATCGCCTCCTCGGCCACGGCGACCTGCGTGAAATCCGCGACGACATCGGGCTGCAGATACCGCGCCGGGTCGTGAATCTCGTAGAGCAGCTGTTCCTTGCAGGTCGCCGCGCTCACGCGGCCGCCCGCGTGCGGCACCTTGGTGATCACGACCGAGCCGTCGGCCGCGACTTCGCCGATCGGAAACCCGAGCCGCGCGAGGTTCGGCACGTCCTTGTAGCCGGGATCGGCGAAATAGCCGCCCGTCACCTGCCCCGCGCATTCGAGCAGGTGGCCGACGACCGTCGCCGCGCCAAGCGTGTCCCAGTCGTCCATCCGCCAGCCGAACGCGTGGATCAGCGGCGCGGCGAACAGCGACGGATCGGCGACGCGCCCGGTCAGCACGACGTCCGCGCCGGCCGCGAGCGCATCGACGATCGGCGCGGCGCCGAGGTACGCGTTCGCGGACACGATGCGGTCGCGATACGCGGCGACGTCGTCGCCCGATTCCTCGAAGCGGAATGCGCCGCGCAGCACCACGTCGAGCACGTCGTCGCCTTCGACCGCCGCGACCTTCAGCTTCGCGAAGCCAAGAGATTGCGCGATCCGTGCGGTGCGCCGCGCAGCCGCACGCGGATTCGCCGCGCCCATGTTCGACACGATGCGCACGCCCTTGGGTGCCGCGACCGGCAGCACCGCGTGCATCCGCGCATCGAGCAGCGGGTCGTAGCCGAGCGCGGGATCCTTGCGCCGCGCCTGCTGCGCGATCGCGATCGTGCGCTCGGCCAGGCATTCGAAGACGAGATAGTCGAGCTGCCCGTGTTCGGCCAGTTCGACCGCGGGCTCGATCCGGTCGCCCGAGTAGCCGGCGCCCGCGCCGATGCGCACGCGCCGTTCAGGTTGCTTTGCTGTCATGTCCGTACCGTCGTCCGGCGGATGTCACCGCCGGGAAAGATCAAAAGACGCCCAGCACGACGCACGCGATCGTCATCACGATCGAGGCGCCGAACAGCAGCGGGAACGTGAATTTCTGGTGCTCGGCCAGCTCGATGCCGCACAGGCCGACGACGAGGAACGTCGCGGGCGTCAGCGGGCTGACCGGGAACCCCGTCGTCATCTGCCCGAGCAGCGCGGCCTGTCCGACCTGCACGGCCGGCACGCCGAGCTGGCCGGCCACTTCCGCGATCACGGGCAGCACGCCGAAGTAGAACGAATCGGGATCGAACAGCATGCTGAGCGGCATCGACGCGAGGCCGAGCGCCACCGGAATGTGGCCGGCCATCGACGGCGGCACGAAGCCGACCGCCGCCTGCGCCATCGCCTTCAGCATCCCGCTGCCCTGCATGATCCCGGTGAACACGCCGGCCGCGAGCAGGATGCCGGCCATCATCAGCGCGGCACGTGCATGCGCGTCGATGCGCTTCCTCTGCATGTCGACGTCCGGGTAGTTCACCATCAGTGCGATGCACAGCCCGACCATGAACATGATCGCGGGCGGGATCTTCTCGCCCATCACGACCATCGTGCCGAGCACGACGAGCGTCAGCACGAGGTTGAACCAGAACAGGTGCGGCCGGCGCAGCGCCTGCTCGTCGGGCGTCAGCTCGCGCTTGGGCAGCGGGATCGACGCATCGTCGCGCGACAGGCCGAGCCGCTTCTCCTCGCGCCGCCCGAGCCAGTACGCGACGCCGAACACGAACACGAGCCCGATCGCCTGCACCGGGATCAGCGGATTGAACAGCGCCGACACCGGCAGGTGCAGCGACGCCGACGCGCGGATCATCGGCCCCGTCCACGGCAGGAAGTTGATGCCCGCGGCCATCGACACCGCGGCGGCCAGCACGCGCCGGTCCATCTTCAGCCGGTCGTACAGCGGCAACACGGCCGGAATCGTCACGAGGAAGCAGACGGCGCCCGAACCGTCGAGGTGGATCAGCAGCGCGAGCAGCGTCGTGCCCATCACGATGCGCGTCGGCCGCGTGCCGACCGCGCGCAGGATGCGGTCGATGATCGGGTCGAGCGTGCCGGCGTCGGTGATCGTCCCGAAATAGAGGATCGCGAACACGAACATCCCGACGACGGGCGCGAGCCCCTTCAGCCCGTCGATGACGAACTTGCTGGTGTGCAGCCCGAAACCGCCGATCAGCGACGCGGCGATCGGCACGATGATCAGCGCGACGAGCGGCGACATCCGCTTCGACAGAATCGCGGCCAGCAGCACGACGATCGTGCCAAGCCCGAGTAACGGCAGCATCCGTGTCTCCTACCTTGTCTTTTGTTGGAGACGAGCGTAAGGTCGGCGCAGCGATAGCACAATTGAAATGATTTGATCGCAGCAATCACGAACCGTTATGGATCTGAATCTCCGCGACATTCGCGCGTTCGTCACCGTCGCGCAGGCCGGCAACTTCACGCGCGCGGCCGCACGCCTGCACCTGTCGCAGCCGGCGCTGACCGTGCAGATTCGCCGGCTCGAGGAGATCGTCGGCGCGCGCCTCTTTGACCGCAACAGCCGCAGCGTCGCGCTCACGCAGACCGGGCGCGAGCTGCTGCCGCTGCTCCAGCGCTCGCTCGACGACATGGAGCGCGTGCTGCGCGATGCGCGTGCGCTCGGCGAAGGCGCGAGCGGCACGGTGCGGCTCGCGTGCCTGCCGACCTTCGCGTCCAGCGTGCTGCCCGAGCTGATCCAGTCGTTTCGGCGCGAGGTGCCGCGCGCGGGCTTCGAGATCCGCGACGGCGTCGCGAGCCTCGTCACCGCGCTCGTGCGCAACGAGGAAGCCGATCTCGGCTTGACCGGCGGCGACACCTTCGATGCGTCGCTGGAGGTGCTGTATGCGGGCGCCGACCGGCTCGTCGCCGTGTGCCCGAAGGATCATCCGCTCGCGCGCAAGCGCCGCTTGACCACTGCGGACGTCGCAGCCGTGCCGCTCGTGCTCACCGCACGGGGCACGAGCGTGCGCAGCGTCGTCGATGCCGCGCTGGACGCGGCCGGCTGCACGCCCGACATCGCGTGCGAGCCGACCTACATGATGACGGCCGTCGCGATGGTGCGCGGCGGCCTCGGCGTGACGATCCTGCCGGCAACCGCGCGCGAGGTGCGCGCCGAGCCCGAACTGGTCGCGAAGCCGATCGACGACCCGGCGTTCGTGCGGCCGATCGCACTCGTCGCGAAGCGCGGCCGCACGCTGCCGCGCGTCGCGCAGGCGTTCGCCGAAGCGATGCTGACGGAACTGAACAAGCGCGCGTGAACCGCGCGCCCGGATCGGCGGAACCGGTCGCCCGCCCGACGCTTACTTCGTGTCCGGATCGACGTGCAGCGATTCGCCGATCGCATAGAAATTGCCGCCCGCGATGTAGTGCAGGCTGCGCAGCGCCGGATCGGCCGATTCGAAATACCAGTGACCGTCGCGGAACACGCGCGTGTCGGACCACGCCGCGACCACCTCGCCGATGAACAGGTCGTACGCCTGCTGGTTGTGCGGCTCCGGAATCAGCCTGCACGCCAGCCAGCCCGAACAGCCGGCGACGAACGGCAGGTCGTGGCCTTCGACGTCGAACAGCGTGACACCCGCTTCGCGCAGCTTGTCGGGGCGCTCCGCGAGACTGTGGCTGCCGACCGCATGCGTGAGCTGCAACTGCGAGGCCGTCGGCACCTGGATCACGAACGTGCCGCTGCGCTCGACGAGCTCGCGCGTCTTCGCGGTCTTGTCGAGCACGACCGTCAGCTTCGGCGGCAGGAAGTCCAGCGCGCACGCCCAGGCGGCGGCCATCACGTTGTCGACGCCGTCATGGCGGGCCGACACGAGCACGGTCGGGCCGTGGTTGAGGAGACGGTAGGCCTTCTTCAGCTCCACCGGAGCGATGTGACTGTCCATACGGGTTCCTTGGAGAACGGCTCGCACGGACGGATGCCGTGCGGCGCGGTGCCGGCCGGTGCGCAGCCGCGCAACCGGGCCGGAGGCCGCATTCTCGCACCCAATGTCGATCGGCGCCGACGGCGCCGCCGGTCACTTCGCGAACAACTGGCCGATATCGCGAAACGCCTTGAACTCGAGCGCATTGCCGCACGGGTCGAACAGGAACATCGTCGCCTGTTCGCCGACCTGCCCCTGGAACCGCACATACGGCTCGATCACGAAGGTCACGCCGAACGACTTCAGCCGTTCGGCCAGCGCTTCCCAGCTCGGCCAGTCGAGCACGATCCCGAAATGCGGCACCGGCACGTCGTGACCGTCCACCGCGTTCGTATGCGCGCCTTCCTGCGACGCGGTCTTCGGATGCTCGTGAATCACGAGCTGATGCCCGTAGAAGTCGAAGTCGACCCACTGCGCGCTCGAGCGCCCTTCTGACAGCCCGAACACACGGCCGTAGAAATCGCGCGCGGCCGGCAGGTCGTAGACGGGAATCGCCAGGTGAAACGGGGAAAGACTCATGGTGGCCTCGTGATGGAACGCTCGCGTGGCGCGAGGACGGCACCATGGTAGTCAAGGTCGAGCAGAAATTAAATCAATATATAGTTGCGTCATTCACAAACGAAATCGATGAATGATCCGCGAACTGAAAACCCTCGTCGCCGTCGCCCGGGAAGGCACGTTCGCCGCGGCCGGCAACCGTATCGGGCTCACGCAGGCGGCCGTCAGCGCGCAGATGCAGCGTCTCGAAGCCGAGCTCGGCTTCGCGCTGTTCGACCGGCAAGGCCGGTCGGCGCGGCTCAACGAGATGGGGCATCACGTGCTCGACCAGGCACAGGCGCTGATCGGCCTGTACGAGAACCTGAGCTCGACGTCGCCCGGCTCGCCGGCCGCCGTGCGCGTGACGATCGGCGCGATCGCATCGGTACAGAGCGCGCTGCTGCCGGCCGCGCTCGCCGATTTCCATCGCCGGCATCCCGCGTGCCGCACGCGCGTGATACCGGGGCTGTCGATCGAACTGGTCAACCGGGTCGATGCGGGCGAGATCGACATGGCCGCGATCATCCGGCCGCCGTTCTCGCTGCAGAGCGACCTGCACTGGACGACCCTCGTGCAGGAACCGTTCCGGCTGATCGTGCCGCGCAGCGTGAAGGGCAAGGACTGGGCCGGGCTGCTCGCGCGCGAGCCGTTCGTGCGCTACGACCGCGCGTCGTTCGGCGGCCGCCAGGTCGACCGCTTTCTGAGGAAGATGCATATCGCGGTGCGCGACACCTGCGAACTCGATGAGCTCGACGCGATCGTCAAGCTGGTCGAAAACGGCGTCGGCATCGCGATCGTCCCGCAGACCGCCGTGTATCGCCGCTGGCCGGCCGGCGTGCGCGCGATCGACCTCGAGCATCACACGTTCCACCGCGACATCGGGCTCGTGCATCGCGCGCGGCGCACGATGTCGGAGCCGGCGCAAATGCTCGCGCAACTGATCGAGGCGGCGGCGCGGCAGTCGGCGTAGCGCCGACGGTGAAGATCAGCGCCGCCCGGCCGCCCAGTCGACGACCGCGTCGAACAGCGCGACCCCGGCCGGCGACAGGTTCACGAACGTGTCGTTGTCGAGGAAGAACATCACGCGGCGCGCCGGCGCAAGCGCTTCGTAGTCCATCGTCGCGCCCTTCTCGTACGCGAAGATCGCGGCCTTGTCGGGCTGGCCGTACACGGTCGCGATCGTGATCGCACCGAGCCCCGGCTTGCCCCAGCTCATCGGCGCCTGCTTGCCGTACACGTTCGTCGTGCCGGCCGGCAGCCCGGCCGAGATCGGGTGCGGCGCATTGACGAGCCACAGGTAGCGCTCCTTGCCCGTTTCGCCGAAGTCGACGTCGTGACGCTTGCCCGTCATCGCGAGATCGTCGAGCAGGTCGTTCTCCCAGGTCACGAGCGGCTTGTCGAGCGCGCGCCAGCCGGGCCGCACGTTCTTCGACGACACCGTCGACGAGATCACGACGAGATCGGCGTCGCGCGCCGCATCGGGCGTCGACGATTCGTCGATCAGGCGCACCGCGTAGCCGCGTTCGCCGAGATGCTGGACGATGCGTTCGTCGACCTTCAGGTTCGGGCCGCGCAACTGCACGAGCATCGCGACGCGCGTGACGGCCTGCGGCGCATCGGCCGCCAACGCGGGGGCGGCCACCGCTGCGCCGAGGCCCAGGCCCGCGCCGATCGCGAGCACCGAGCCCGCGATCGCGCGCAATGCGCGGCGCCGCGCACCGGCGGCCACGGCGCGCACGGCGCCGGTCTTCATGTTCCGGTTCATCTGGATCTTCTCCGAAGCCGCGCGCCGCCGTGACGGCCGCGCGGCGATTGCATGGTCAGAATTGCAGCGTGGTGAGCAGCGACACCTGTCGCGCATCGCCGATCGCGACGAAGTAACGGTTCGCGCTCGACGGGTAATAAGTGCGATTGAAGAGGTTCTTCACGTTGAGCTGGAACGACAGCTTCTGCTTGCCGATCCGCGTGTCGTACGTCGCGAACGCATCGGCGAGCACATACGACGGCAGCGTGAAGCTGTTCGCCGAATCGCCGGGCCGCGCGCCGACGTAGCGCATGTCCGCGCCGATGCGCAGGTCGTCGCCGCCTGCCACCGTGCCGAAGTCGTAGACGGCCGCGAGCGACGCGGTGTGACGCGCGACGTTCCACAGCTGGTTGCCCGCGTACAGCGGGTCTTCGGTCGTCTTCGCGTCGATGTACGCGTAGCTCGCGATCACGTTCACGCGCTCGCCGATCTTGCCCGACACGTCGAGCTCGATCCCGCGCGAGCGCGCCTTGCCCGACGTGCGCCAGTCGGTCAGCTTGGTCGCGTCGTTGTACTGCGACACGAGCACGTTCTTCTTGTCGATGTTGAAGAGCGCGAGCGTGCCCGTCATCCCGCCCGGCAGGTCGAGCTTGCCGCCCACTTCCCATGCGGTCGCTTCCTCGGGCGGCGTCGCGCCGTCGATGATGTAGCCCGTCATCGGCGCGATCGACGACGACGGCTTCAGCGATTGCGAATAGCTGCCGTACAGCGAGAACGTGTCGGTCCACTTGTAGACGACACCCGCGCGCGGCAGCCACTTCGAGCCGCTGAGATCGGTGTTCGCGACGAACGGCCGGCCGCGCCCCGCGACCTGGTTGTACGTGATGTAGCGCAACCCGCCCGACACGATCCACTTGTCGGTCAGGTGGATCGTGTCCTGCACGAACGCGGACGCATCGTGCAGCGTGTCGGTCTGGTCGCTGTCGCTCGCCGACACCGTGCTCGACGGCGGCAGCAGCCCGTAGACCGGATCGAGATAGCTGAACGGCGTCTTCACGGCCTGCCGCAGCATGTCCTTGCGGTAGATGCGGCGGTATTCGGTATCGAAGCCGACCTGCACGTCGTGCTGCATCCCGCCCAGCATCAGCTTGCCGTTCACGTAGCCGATCCCGTAGCTGTCGGTACTGAGCGAGCCGTGCGTCGCGTCGTTGCTGCGCGTCATCGTGCCCTTCACCGGATCGACGCCGGTCGTGCGCAACTGGTTCGCGTCGTAGGTCTCGCGGTTGTAGCTGTAGCCGAAATGCGCGCTCCAGTCCGCGTTGAACTGGTGATCGACGCTCAGCTGCGCGAGGTGCGATTCGCCGTCCATGTTGTTGAACGGCTCGTCGATGCGCCGCCGCGCGGGAATGTCGAGCGGCGCGTTGGTGCGCGGGTCGAGCGCGGTGCCGCGATCGAACGGCGTATGGAATTTGCGGTACTGGTACGACACCGCGACCTGCGTATCGCGGCCATACCACGCGAGCGACGGCGCGACGAAGGTCTGCCGGTATTCGCCGAAGTTGCGCCAGTACTGCTCGTTCGACTGATCGACGATCAGCCGGTACGCGAGCCGCGAATCGCCGACCGGCCCGGTCGAATCGAAGGTCGCGCTGCCGCCGTTCTTGCCGTGCCCGAACGTCGACGCGCCGAGCGATATCGCGTTGTAGCGCTTGAGCTGCGGCTGTTTAGTGACGACGTTGACCACGCCGCCCGGGTCCATCAGCCCGTACAGCAGCGACGTCGGCCCCTTCAGCACCTCGACGCTGTCGACCGCCGCGTTGAACGCGCGCCCCTGCACGAGCGGCATCCCGTTCTGCATGATCGAGCCGTCGCGGTTGCCGCCGAAGCCGCGCTTCATGATCGTGTCCTGCGTGCCCGCGAGCGTGTTGCCCTGCGTGATGCCGCTGACGTTGCCGAGCGCGTCGTCGAGATTGCGCGGGCGCTGGTCGCGCAGTACCTGCGCGGGCACGATGTTGACGGCCTGCGCGGTATCGAGCAACGGGATCTCGGAACGCAGCACGCCCGCTTCCTTCGGCGCGCGATAACTCTCGGCGCGCAGCGCGCTGGTGCGCACATCGATCGCGGGCAACTCGGCGCCCGCAGCGACGCCGGCCGCCGCGGGCCGCGCGACTGAGCCGTCCGCGCGCTTGAGCGTGTAACCGCCAGCCGGCTGGCGCAACGCGACGAGCCCCGTGCCGGCGAGCAGGCGGTCGAGCGCGCCGTCGACGTCGAAGCGCCCCTGCACGCCGCCGCTCGTCAGGCCGGCCGTCAATTCGGCGGGAAACGCGAGCAGGATCCCTGCATCGCGGCCGAACCGGTTCAGCGCCGCTTCGAGCGGCCCGGCCGGAATGTCGAACGCACGACGCGCCGCGCGCTGCGCGGCCGGCGCCGCATCGGTGTCGGTGTCGGCCAGCGCGGGCAGCGGCAGCAGCGCCGACATCAGGACCGCGCCGGCCAGCCGGCGCGCGAGGCGCCCCTTCGCGGCAGGTGCGGCGGATGCAGCCGGGCGCGACGCGCGCGGCAGATGTCGGGCGGGCGCCGGACGGCGCCGATACGTGAGACGGATGGAAACCATGATCGGGAGGTCGGTGGACGATGGGCCAGTGCTGCTTTCATTACCCATGTCACGCGAACATCGAGAAACAGCTCAGGTCGGCAGACATTTTTTTAAAAAAGCTCACGAACGGGCCGGCACGACCGTCGCCCAGTAGCGCGTCAGGTAGTGAACGTCGATCGGCAGCGTCGCCTTCAGCGTGTCGAGCACGCGCGCAGGATCGTCGAGCGGATAGGTGCCCGACACGCGCAGGTCGGCCACGGCCGCGTCGCAGCGCAGGCTGCCGCGGCGATAGCGGTCGAGCTCGGCGACGAGGTCGGCCAGCCGCATCCGCGACGCGACGAGCATGCCGCCCGTCCACGCGGACGCATACGCATCGAGCGGCGCCGGCGCGTCGATCGCGTCGCGCGTGAAATCCGCGCCCTCCCCGGCCGCGATCACGCGCGCGTCGGCCGTCGCATCGTCGGGCTGCACGCGCACGGCACCGGCGAACACCTCGACGCGGGTCGCGCCGTCGCGCTGCCGCACCGCGAAGCGCGTGCCGAGCGGCCGCAGTTCACCCTGTGCCGTCGCGACGACCAGCGGCCGCGCGGGCACGCGCTCGTCGTGGCCGCTCGTCACCATGATCGTGCCGCGCAACAGGCGCAGGCCGCGCGTCGCATCGTCGAAGCGCACGTCGAGCGCCGTGTCGGTATCGAGGACGACCACCGTGCGATCCGCGAGCGTCACCGTGCGCCGCTCGCCGACCGCCGTGCGCAGGTCAGCCGGCCAGATCGCCGCGCGCCGCGCGGGTTCGGCCATCCATGCGGCACCGCCCGCGCACAGCAGCACGGCCAAAGTCTTCACGGCCGCGCGGCGGCGGCCCGCACGCGGCGGCAGCAGCGCCGCCTGCGCGGCCTGCGGGTCGAGCCCGGCCGCGAGCCCGCCGAACCTGCGCTGCATCGCTTCGATATGGCGCCATGCCGCGTCGTGCGCCGGATCCTCGGCGCGCCAGCGCGCGAGCGCGGCGTCGAACGCTTCGTCGGTGCGGCCGGCCTGCCGGTCGACCCACCATTCCACCGCGCGCCGCGCCACGTGCGGCGGCACCGCCGGCGCTCCCGGGGCAGCCATCGGTCAGGCCGCCATCGCGAAGAAGCACTGCGTGCCGGCCTTCACGAGATAGCGCTTCACCGTCGCCAGCGACACGCCGAGTTCGCGCGCGATCTCGGCCTGCGTGAGCCCGTCGAGCTGCGCGAGCAGGAACGCCCGCTTCGCGGCGAGCGGCAGGCCGTCGAGCAACCGGTCGATTTCGAGCAGCGTCTCGAGCACGACGGCCCGCTCCTCCGGCGACGGCGCATGCGCTTCGGGGCGCAGCGCGAGTGCATCGAGATACGCGCGCTCGATCTGCTCGCGCCGCCAGTGGTTGCTCAGCACGCGCTGCGCGACCGTCGTCAGGAACGCGCGCGGCTCGTGGGCACCGATCGGCTCGTCACGCGCAAGCAGGCGCATGAACGTGTCATGCGCGAGATCGGCCGCGCGGTGCGCGCAACCGAGCTTCCGGCTCAACCAGCCGCGCAGCCACGCGTGGTGGCCGGTATAAAGGGCGTCGATTTCTCGATGGAGAGACAGCTTGTCAGCAGACATGGCCGGGTTCCGGAGTGCGCAGGCGTCAACGATTTTGTAAATGAGAATGATTATTATATACAAAACCAGGTCGGCGACCGGCGTTTCGGTGCGCGGTGGTGGCTGGCGTGCGCCGGCGTACCACACGCACGGCGTGCCACACACGCAGCGCCAACGATGAGGAACCCGGCACCCGCCGCGAGGCCGTCGCCGGACGCGCGCGCCGCGTAATTAACACATTCATTACAACCCGGCCAATTCGATCCATTAAATAGTTATTTGACGGATCGATAACAATTTCCCGGCCGTCTCAATTCCTCCCTGGATTGCGCGAAATTATCGCGAGATATGCAAGCCGCAAATGGCGAAATCGCGAAATGCCAATCGATTGATACGCAATTTTCAACAATTCAAATCCCTCGATCGCGTCGATCGGAGGACACCCCTGTCTGCGTCAGGCCACAAAAGAGAATTTCATTTTTGCCGTTTTAATCGGGCTCGGTAGTCTCCTGCCATTCCGGATCACGAACACAAGCCAATGCGCAAGGAGATGACATGAAACGCACGACCCTCTCGCTGATTTCCGTCGCGTCATTCGCGGCGATACCCGCCGCGCATGCGCAGTCGAGCGTCACGTTGTACGGCGTGATCGACACGTCGATCACCTACGTGAACCATGCACAGGGCAAGGACAACGCTTGGATGCTCGGCAACAGCAGCGCGGGCAACCTGGCCGGCAGCCGCTGGGGCGTGAAAGGCACCGAGGATCTCGGCGGCGGGCTGAAGGCGCTGTTCCAGCTCGAGAACGGCTTCGACCCGAGCAACGGCCGGATGGGCCAGGGCGGCCGCATGTTCGGCCGGCAGGCGTTCGTCGGCCTGACGAGCGACCGCTACGGCACGCTCACGTTCGGCCGCCAGTACGATCCGCTCGTCGATCTCGTGCAGGGCATCACCGCCGACAACTATCTCGGCAGCGTTTTCGCAACGGCGGGCGACGTCGACAACTACGACAACAGCTTCCGCGTCGACAACGCGGTGAAGTACACGTCGGCCGTCTATTCGGGCCTGCAGTTCTCGGCGATGTACTCGTTCGGCGGCATCGCCGGCAGCACCGGCGCCGCGAATTCGTATTCGGCCGCCGTGTCGTACAACAACGGCCCGTTCAGCGTCGCGGGCGGCTACTTCCACACGACCAACAGCCCCGCGTCGAACACGCAGCGCAGCGGCTGGACCAGCTCGTCGGACGGCACGTTCGACGGCCCGGTCAACAGCGGCTATGCGAGCGCGCATTCGATCGGCATCGCGCGCGTCGCGGGCCAGTACGTCGCCGGCCCGTTCACGTTCGGCCTCGGCTACAGCAACGCGCAGTACCGCCGCGACGGCAGCTCGGTGTTCGGCTCGAACGAGCACTACAACACGGGGCAAGGCTTCGTGAACTACCAGGCGACCAATGCACTGCTGGTCGGCGTCGGCTACAGCTACACGCGCTCGGGCGGCGACACGTCGGCCACTTATCACCAGGTATCGGCCGGCGCGGACTACAACCTGTCGAAGCGCACCGACGTTTACGTGACCGCCGCGTACCAGCACGCAAGCGGCCAGACCGGCGACGGCAACGGCGGCTCGATGGCCGCGCAGGCGTCGATCGGTTCGTACGGCTATGCGGGCACGAGCTCGCAGACGATGGTCAACCTCGGCCTGCGTCACCGCTTCTGATGCAACACGGCCGGCTGCGCGCCGCGCGGCCGGTCGAATCCGCTTTCACCGAAACGGCAGCTTCGGCTGCCGATGCTTTCGAACGGCCTTTTCTTCACCTTTTTCAACCCGCCTGCCGCCCGATTTCCGTCCGGTTTGATTCAGCACCGATTTCCCCATGCGAATGACGCAGCGCGTCATTATTCCGGCGCCGCCACTACCCCGGCATTCGCTCGAAAATCCGGCCATTTTTACCGATAATGCGTCGCCGAACCCCGTGATCGGCCGCGATAAAAATGCGTGGCGAACGCATGGGGAAATGCAAAGGAAAGTTTGACGCGCGCCATTTGCCTGCCCGCTATGGCACACTTCGCGTCTGCGTAATTTCCTTGCATCGGGCGGACGGATTCCGCCCCATCCTGCCATGCCGCGTCATACAACCCGTTCGATCAGCCGAGCCACGCTGAAAATCGCCGCGACGATTGCGATGTCGTGCGCGCTGCACGGTGTCGCGCGGGCCGATTGCCTCGACGACGCGGCCGCATTCCAGCACGTGAGCGTGAGCCTGATGCGCGGCATCGCGCAGGTCGAATCGGGCATGAATCCGCGCGCCGTCAACACCAACACGAACGGCACGGTCGACATCGGCCTGATGCAGATCAACAGCACTTGGCTGCCGACGCTCGCGCGCGAAGGCATCACGCGGGAAAGCCTGTTCGATGCCTGCACGAACGCGTATGTCGGCGCGTGGATCCTGTCGCAGAACATTCGCCAGCTCGGCGCCAACTGGAACGCGATCGGCGCGTACAACTCCGCATCGCCCGACAAGCGCCTCGCGTATGCGCGCAAGGTCTATGATGCAATCCGGACCATGCCGGATTCGCCGGATACTCCCATGCCCATCCTTCCACCGTCCTTTACGCCGCCGCAACAGGCCGAGGCGTACAACCCGTTCGCCAGCCTGAGCGTGTCCGCCCCGCAGCAGGTCACGCGTCCGCGCACGATTTCGTCGGCCCCGCCGCCGCCTCCGCCGCAGGGCGGCCCCGCCGGCCCGGCCGGCTCGTACAACTTCGGATGGACGGTCACGGGCGCGGACCAGGCGAAGCCGACCCAGGTCTTCGACGACGGCGCACGGATCTACGTGCAGTTCAGCGACATGAAGCACGTGCCGGCGATCTTCACCGAGACGTCGTCCGGGCGCGTGCTGATGTCGTGGGAGCTGCAGTTTCCGTATGCCGTCCTGACGCGCCCCGCGCAAACGTTGATCTTCCAGCTCGGGCCGTTCGAGGCGCGCGCGCAGCGTAGCGCGGGCAATGGCGCCGGCATGACGGCGCAGGCCGGGACGGGGGGCGCGGCTCCGGCCGCCGGATCGAAAAAGCCGGCGAACACGGCGACGAATGCAGCCGCCAATCCGACGGCAACGACCGCGACAGCGGCAAAACGCACGGCGTCGGCCGATGCGCTGTGGTACGTGAATACGCCGTCGACGTCGGGAACCACGGCGGCCTCGCCGTCGACCGCGAACATTCCGGCCACGCTGCCGACCGCGATCACGTCGAACACGCCGCCGCCCGCGCCGGCCCAGGTGCCGGCTGCGGCCGCTCAGCCTTCGCGCGCGAGCGCGGATGCGCTGTGGTACATCTCGAAGTAGCGCACCGCCGATCGCACGCGTCGCGCGGCGATCATTGCGCCACGGTCGGCGGCAGCTTGGGCGCGTTCATGTCGTCCACCCATTGCAGCTCGGCCGTGCCGTTCTTCCTGAAATACACGCGCAGATAGCGCGACGTCGACGATTCCGGCTGCGGAATCGTCACGTCGATCGTCTTGTGCTCCGCCGCGACGCCGCGCTCGATCTCGTCCAGCGGTTGCGCGAACACCCACGCGAGCTTCGCCGCTTGCCCCGGCGTCACCTGGCAGCCGCAGGCGAACCCGCCCCCACCGCCGAAGGCCTCGCCTGCCTCCCGTGCAGAAGGATTGCCGAAGCATCCCGACCGGTGTTCGTTGTCGAGCCAGAACTCGTGAAGCTTGCGGGTGTACTCGTTATAGCCGGTGATGCAAACGGTGCGACGCGCCGGCGACGCTGCGTCGTCATGTCGTCCGCATCCGGCCAGCACGCCGAGCACGACCAGCGCCGCACACATGCCGACAACATTTACGCGCGTACCCGCACGCACGCCGCCACCGGCCACACCGCTCACCCGCGCCGCACCCAGATCACCTTGCCGTCGCGAATGCCGAGATTGCGGCGTTCCTGCCGGTAATCCATGGTGCCCGGCAATGACTTGCCGTCGCGCTCGAGCACGCGCCACAGGCAGCCGTCCAGTTGCGCCGCCGCATCGGCCTCGGTCTTGCCGACCAGCGCGTCGTCCGGCCCCGCGTCTGCCTTGCAGGCCTGCGACGTGCGTGCCGGCTCGCCATTCATCACCATGCCGCCCGCAGTCGCATTCTTCGTTTTCATGTCCGTGCATCCCGCAAACGTTGCGCCCGCAACCAGTGCCATCATCATCGCGATCGTCTTCTTCATCGGATTCTCCCTGTTGCGCCCCGTGGAACCTGTGCGGCGTTCCCGCCGACCGGGCGTTGCATGCATGTTCGGTCCGCGCGCCCGGGCCACGCGATTCTGCGTGCCCCCGGCCGCGGGTTCGGCCTGCCGCCGAAGCCGCCTGCATGTTACCGCACGCCGCGCGGCGCGACGGCACCTGCAGGCCGACTGCGCCACACGATGCGTGCCGCGACGATTCGCTCAGAACTTGTAGGTCGCGCCCGCGATGGCGTAGTAGTTGCTGCGCGACTGGACGATCGGGCTGTCGCCGTAACGGCCGAGCAGCCGCGTCACGCCACCGGTCGCGAGCACCGACCAGTGCTGCGACAGCGTCCAGTTCCACGCGACCGCCATCGACGCGCTGTCGATCCCGCCGCTCGTCGAATACGGCCGGAACCGGCTCGTCATCGACTGCGCATCGGTCACGCCGTAGAACGTCTGCGTGTAGCGCCCCGAGCCCGCATGCACGGTGCCCGTCACGATGATCTCGTGCTGTGCGGTCTTGAACACCGGCACCGCGAGATCCATGTGCCCCGACACGCCGCGCGACGTGTGCGTCACGGGTGAGTCGATCGTGACGCTCAGTTCCGCCGCGTTGAACAGCGTCACGCCCGCGCGCACGCCCACCAGCACCGAGCCCGGAACCCGGCCCATGCCCTTCAGGTAGTCGGAGCCCGGCATGTCGAAGCGGTTCTCGTCGGCTCGACCCGCGTCGTAGCTCACCGCCGCCGACACGAACGCGCCGTGCGGCAGGTCCAGCCGGTAGCCCGCGCCCTGGGTGCTGTCGATGAAGAAGCCATTGCCGAACTTCGCAGAGAAACCCGGTGCGGCGACGCCGCGATACTGGTTGCTGCCCGGGTAGCGCGGCGCGAAACCACCACCGAGCGACAGCGAATACTGGTTTTCCGCGTGGGCGGCGGCGGCGAGGGTCAGGCCGGCGAGCGGCATGCAATAGCGGTAGCGGCGGAGTATTGGGCGCACAATATTGAGATAAGAGTGACGGAGCCCGCAGTCTAGGTGCCGCCCTGCGCCGCAACTGTCCTGAATATTCGGGGAATCTGTGCCCAATTGTGTTCGATTGTTCGAGATTGTCGCCCCGCTCCCCCGGCCTTCGGTGCACCGGATAGAATTCGCGTGCCGCGCCACGCACCGGCTTGCCAGGGCGTGAGTTCGCGCGTGCGCCCCGAGGAGACCATGAACGAAGACCCACTCAAATACCGTGTACTGCTGATCGAAGACGACGACCGCCTGGCCCAGCTCGTCCGCGAGTACCTCGACGGCTATGAATTCGCGGTGACGGTCGTGCGACGCGGCGACCTCGCCGTCGCCGCGGTGCGCGAGCACCAGCCGGCCCTCGTGATACTCGACCTGATGCTGCCGAACCTCGACGGCATGGAAGTCTGCCGGCGCATCCGTGCGTTCACCAACGTCCCCGTGCTGATCCTGACCGCGCGCCTGGACGTCTACGACCAGGTCGCGGGCCTGGAGACGGGCGCCGACGACTACGTGACGAAGCCGATCGAACCGCGCGTGCTGGTCGCCCGCGCCCGCGCGCTGCTGCGCCGTGCGCAGCCGGCCGCCGCGGAAGCGCCGGTGGCCGCGCCCGAAGCGCTCGTGTTCGGCGAACTGGCGATCTCGCCGCCGAACCGCACCGTCACGTGGCGCGGCGAGCCGGTCGACCTGAAGACAGCCGAATTCAACCTGCTGCTGATCCTCGCCCGCGCGGCCGGCACCGTGCTGAGCCGCGACGATATCCTGAAGCAGCTGCGCGGGATCGAGTTCGACGGTCTCGACCGCTCGGTCGATTCCGGCATCTCGAAGCTGCGCCGCCGCTTCGAGGATGCGTCGTCGGAGCCGCACAAGATCAAGACGATCTGGGGCCGCGGCTACCTGTTCAGCCCTTCCGCGTGGGACGAATAAATGCTCCGCCCGTTGATTCGGCTTTACCTCGTCGTGATCCTGTTCGTCGCTTCGTCGATCATCTTCGTCCAGCTGTCGTTCGACCGGATTTTTTACGATCGCAGCGCGCAGGCGGAGCGGGAATCGTTGACGACCTACGCGTTCGTGCTCAACGATTACCTCGAACGCCACCCGGGCGAGCAGCGCAAGTTCGCGCTGCGCGAGCTCGCGAAACACGGCAACGAACGATTCGACTTCATGCCGATGGCCACCGCCCGCGCGCAATTGAGCGGCGAGCCGCTGCGCGATCTCGACGCCGGCCGGATCGCGATCAGCTACGACCGCAAGGATTACTACATGCCGCTCGCGGATGGTTCGGTGCTGCATGCGCGGCCGATCGAAATATTCAGCCTCGACATCAAGATCTATGCATACATGCTGCTCGCGCTCAGCGCGCTGTTCGCGGTGGTGCTGTGGGTTCACTATCACTGGCGCGACCTGCGCAGGCTGCAGGAAGCCGCACGCGCATTCGGCGCCGGTACGCTGTCGACGCGCGTGAAGCTGTCCGGCAAGTCGAACATCTACGAACTGTCGCAACAGTTCAACGACATGGCCGAGTGCATCGAGGCATCGATCAAGCAGCAGCGCGAAATGATGCACGGCATCTCGCACGAGCTGAAGACGCCGCTCGCACGGCTCGAATTCGGGCTCGCGCTGCTCGCGGAAGCTGACGAAACGGGACGGATGCGCGAACGCCGCGATGCGCTGCGGCGCGACGTGCGCGAACTCGACGAGCTCGTCACCGAGCTGCTCACGATCGGCCGGCTCGAACAGGGCGCGAGCCAGCTCGCGCCGATGGAAGTCGTCGTCGATGCGCTGCTCGACAGCGTCGCCGGCAACGTCGCGAACGACGTCGCCGATCGCGGCGTCACGCTCGACGTGTCGGCGCTTGGCGCGCCCGCGACCCACGTATGCGACCCGAAGCTGGTCGCCCGCGCATTGCTGAACCTGATCCGCAACGGCGCGCGCTACGCATCGCGCACGGTGCTGCTCGCCGCCAAGCGCAACGCGTCGGGCGCGCTCGTGCTGAGCGTCGACGACGATGGTCCCGGCATTCCAGCCGCCGAACGCGCCCGCGTGTTCGAGCCGTTCCAGCGGCTCGACTCCAGCCGCGACCGGCAGACCGGCGGCTTCGGGCTCGGGCTCGCGATCGTGCGGCGCGTCGCGCAGGTGCATGGCGGCGACGTGCGGCTCGAGGATTCACCGCTCGGCGGCGCACGCTTCGTGATCACGCTGCCCGCGCTGTCGCTGCCGGACAACCTGTTCGACTTGCCGGATGCCCTCACGCACGCCGGCGCGTTCGGCGGCAGCACCGGCATGGCCATCCCGCGGCAATGAGGCGCCCGGCGGGAGGCGCCCCGGCCGCCCTCGCCTAACCTGCACGCCGCTCAGCGGCGGCGCAGCAGTGCAACGAAGAACAGGCTGCCGAACATCGCGGTCACGATCCCGATCGGCAGATCCTCCGGCGCCGCGAGCGTGCGGGCGGCCACATCGGCCCAGACGAGCAGGATCGCACCGGTCAACGCGGCCACCGGCAGCAGCCGGCCATGCTCGGCACCGACGACGCGGCGGCACAGATGCGGCGTCACGAGCCCGACGAAGCCGATCGCTCCGCTCACCGCCACCATCGCGCCCGTCGCGAACGACGCGACGACGAACACCTCGCGCCGCATCCGCGCGCTCGGCACGCCGAGCGCGGCCGCGGCAACATCGCCCGACATCAGCGCATTCAGTTCGCGCCGGCGCGCGTACAACGCGCCGCCGGCGAACGCCGCGCAGATGGCCGGCACCGGCAGCAGATCCCAGCGCGCGAGCCCGACGCCGCCGAGCATCCAGAACAGCACCGACGACGCGGCGCGCTGGTCGCCCAGATACAGCAGCAGGTTGCCGAACGCGGCCATCATGAACGACACCGATACGCCCGCGAGCAACAGCCGGTCCGACTCGAGCCGGCCGCGCCGGTAAGCGAGCGCAATGACGCACGCGGTCGCCGCGAGTGCGCCCGCGAACGCGGCAGCCGACAGCGTGAACGGGCCGAATGCCGCGCCGGCCAGCACCGTGACCGCGACAGCGCCGAGCATCGCGCCGGCGCTCACGCCGAGCAGGTGCGGATCGGCCAGGCGGTTCGCGGTCGCTGCCTGCAGCGCAACGCCGACCGCCGCCAGCGTCGCGCCGACGATCGCGGCCAGCAGCGCGCGCGGCATCCGGATCAACCAGACGATGCTGTCGTCGCCCGCCCCCGCCGCAAATGCGCCGGCGTCGCCGAACGCCGACACGATGTGCACGGCGACGATCCGCACCGCAGCCGGCATCGCGATCGGCGCCGACCCGAACGCGGCCGACGCGACGATCGACACGATCAACAGCAGCGCCAGCGCCGGCAGCACCACGCGCATGGCGGGCCGCGATGCACGCACGTGCACGCTCATCGCGCCGGCCCGGCGAACGCGGCCGGGTACAGCGCGCGGGCGAGCGTCTCGACGGCCGCGACGTTCTCGGGGCCCGGTGTCGCCGCATCGTACGGAATCACGATGAAGCGCCGGTCGCGAATCGCGGCCACGTGCGCGA
This sequence comes from Burkholderia sp. 4NA327C6, assembly GCF_005502655.1. Taxonomy (NCBI): domain Bacteria; kingdom Pseudomonadati; phylum Pseudomonadota; class Betaproteobacteria; order Burkholderiales; family Burkholderiaceae; genus Burkholderia; species Burkholderia sp. 4NA327C6. The sequence continues at coordinate 27,318 of NZ_SCNZ01000039.1, forward strand.
GCGACGGCTGGCTCAGCAGGAACTGCTGCTTCTGCGCGGCCGTCACGGCCGAATAGTCGACGATCACGATCACCTGCGGATCGCGCGCGACCACGCTTTCCCAGCTCACCTGCGTCCAGCTGCGCGGCAGGTCGGCCATCACGTTGCGCGCCCCGGCCGCCGCCAGCAGCGCGGTCGGCATCGCGAGCCCGCCGGCCGTCATCGGTTTGTCGGTGCCGCTGTCGTAGACGAACACGCGCAGCGGCTCCGGATGCCCGATCGCACGTGACACCGCCGCGAGACGCGTGCGCATCGCCGCGACGACCTGCGCGGCGCGCGCGTCGACGCCGAAGATCCGGCCGAGATTGTTCAGGTCGCGGAACACGTCGTCGAACGACGCGGCCGCCTGCTTCATCACGTGCGAGCACGATTCGGTCAGCTCGTACGACCGGATGCCGAACGGCGCGAGCGTCGCGGGCGTCACCGGGCCGCCGACATGCATCCCGTAGTTCCAGCCCGCGAGATAGAAGTCCGCGCGCGCGGCCGCCAGCACCTCGAGCGACGGATACTGGCTCGCCAGCTCGGGCACGCCGCGCAGCGCATCGCGCACGCGCGCAGTGCCCGTCTTCCAGCCGCCGATCCCGGTGTAGCCGACGAGCCGGTCCTTCAGGCCGAGCACGAGCATCATTTCGGTCAGGTTCACGTCGTTGCTCACGGCACGCGTCGGCGCGCGCTCGAACGTCACGTCGCGATCGCAGCTGCGCACGGTGACGGGATAGGCTCCCGCCTGGGCGGCCGCGCAGCCGAGCACGGTCGCGGCAACCAGCCGGCGGAAAATGGGCGATAAGACGGGCGATAAAGCAGAAGACACAGCGGAGAACAAGACAGGAATCGGCATGGCGGTCATTCCGGATGAAGCGGCGTGATGCGCGGGCGGCCCGTGACGGGATGGCGATCGACGAGCGCGACGACACCGAACACGTCGCGCAGCAGCGCTTCGGTCAGCACGTCGGCCGGCGTGCCCGAGGCAACGACCCTGCCGTGCGCGAGCACGTGGAGCCGGTCGCAATACGCGGCCGCGAGATTGAGATCGTGAATCGTGGCGAGCGTCGCGATGCCGAGGCGCCGCACGCGCGCGAGCAGTTCGAGCTGATGGCGCAGGTCGAGATGGTTGGTCGGTTCGTCGAGCAGCAGCAGTTCGGGCTGCTGAGCGAGTGCGCGGGCCAGCAGCGCACGCTGCTTCTCGCCGCCCGACAGCGACGCGAAGCGTTGCGCACGGCGCTCGACGAGGCCGACGTCGTGCAGCGCGGATTCGACGATCCGGCGATCGTCCGCCGTCTCCGCATCGAACGGCCGCTGGTGCGGCGTGCGCCCCATGCCGACCAGTTCGTCGACCGTCAGCCCGAAGTCGTCCGGCGTCTCCTGCTGCAGCACCGCGATGCGCTGCGCGACCGCGCGCGGCCGCATGCGCCACACGTCCTGCGCATCGAGCGCGACGCGGCCGGCATCGGGCCGCGCGTAACGGAACACGCAGCGCAGCAGGCTCGTCTTGCCACTGCCGTTCGGGCCGACCAGCCCGACGAACTCGCCTTCGGCCACGCTCAACGTCACCGAATCGAGCACGGTGATCGCCCTGCCGGGAGACCAGCTCACGCGTTCGATGTCGAGCATGTGCTTCACGGGAGGCTCGCCGCGCCGCATCAGAAGCGCATCGTCGCGACGAGCTCCGCCGAGCGCGACGGGCCGAGCAGCCATTGCTCGCCGCCGTTCGACGTCGTCACCGCATACGTTCGGTTTGCGAGGTTGCGCAAGGTCAGCGCCAGTTCGGTGCGCGACGTGGGCTGCCAGCGCAGCGACGCGTCGAACACCGTGTACGACGGCACCTGCACGCGGTTCGCGTCGTCGCCATAGGTCGCGCCGACGTAGCGCACGCCCGCGTTCGCCTGCCAGCGCTCGGCAAACGCCCAGCCGAGCCACAGGTTCGCCGTCTGCTGCGGCACGTTGGCCGGCGCATTGCCGGCGCGCGACACCGTCGCGCTGCCGACCTTCTGGTTGAACGCGTCATAGCGCGCGCGCAGCAGCGCGACGTTCGCATCGACGGTCCAGCCGTGCGGCAGCCGCGCGCCGCCCGTCAGCTCGATGCCGCGCGACGATTGCCGGCCGACCTGCTGGCGCAGCGCGGGATTGAACGGGTCGGTGCTCAGCAGGTTGCGCTTCGTGATGTCGTATACGGCGAACGTCCAGTATGCACGGCCGGCGAGCAGCGCCTGCTTGACGCCGGCTTCCCACTGTTCGCCGGTCGCGAGCCGGTAGCTCGCCTGCGACGCGGACAGCGTCACGAGCGATCCGAGGCCCTCCGCGCCCGTCGTGTACTGCGCATACACGCTGAGCGTCGGCGCGACCTCGAACACGAAGCCCGTGCGCCAGCCGACGTTCGCGAAGCGCTTGTCGAAGCCGGCGCCGGTTGCCGCCTGCTCGCGGCTGAACGCGATGTGGTCGTAGCGCAGGCCGCTCACCCACGCGAGCCGCGGCAGCACTTCGAGCCGGTTCTCGGCGAACACCGCGGCCTGCCGCGCCCGCGTGCTGAACTGCGGCACCGTCGGGTCGGGGCTCGTGAACACGCCGGGATCGAAGCCGTGCGCGGGCACCGTCGATTCGCCGCCGTACGGCGAATTGTTGGTCCCGCTGAACGTGATCTGGCTGAATTCCGTGCCGACGACGAAGCGGTTCGCGCGGCCGAACAGCGTACCGTCGAAGCGTGCGCTCAGCCGATCGCCGATCTGCCGCTGATGGTGGCCAATGTCGAGATAGTCGCTTCGGGTGACGAGGCCCGTCGCGGCATCGAGCGCATACGATTCGGCATTGCGCCACTGGCGATTCGACGTCAGGTAGTAGAGCTGATTGTCGATCGTCACGCCGGCTGCCGGCCGGTAGCTGGCCGACAGGCGCGTCCACTGGTCGTAATAGGAAATCGACGCATCGCCGACGTTGTAGTTGACCTTGCGCAGCGACGGATCGAGCACGCCGTTCGGTGCCGGCACGCCGTAGTAGGTCGCCGGCATCTGGCGGCCATAGTCGAAGTCGAGCGTCAGCGTGAGCTTCGGGCTCGCGTCGAACTTCAGCGCGCCGCCGACGGCCGTCGTGTGCGTATCGGCCCGCTCGGCGAGACCGTTCGCGCGTGCGTCGCTCGCATGGAAGCGATACGACAGCCGCGGGCCAAGCGCGCCCGTCGTATCGAACGCGGCGCGCTTCGCGCCGTCGGGGCCAACACCAACCTGCAGTGTCGTTTCTCTCGTGCGCTGCGGCCGCTTCGGCACCACGTTCACGACGCCACCGATCGCCCCTTCACCGTACAGCACCGACGCCGGGCCGCGCAGCACCTCGATGCGCTCGACCGACCACGTATCGAACGGGAACGTGATCGTGTCGGCGGCCGGCATCAGCCGCACGCCGTCGAACAGCGTCATCACCGATTCCTGCCCGCGGAAACCGCGCACGCTCAACGCGGTGCCACCCGTGCCGGGCGCCATCGCACTCGAGAACCCCGCCGTGCGCGTCACCGCATCGAGCACCGTGCGATCGCCGCGCGCGTCGATCGTGTCGGCCGTGACCGTCTCGACGCTCGCGGGCGTGTCGAGGCTCGCGAGCCCGAGCCGCGAGCCCGTTTCGAGCGGTTGCGTCAGCGGGTCGGCCGGTGCGGATCGCGTGCTGACGTCGATCGCCGGCAGCGCATGCCGCTCGTCCGGTGCGAGTGCGGCCACTTCGGCAGCCAACGCGCCGGAGGTCGCCATCGCGCAGCCCAGCAGGGTCGTACAGCCGCGTGCCGCGCGAACGCGCCAGGCGTCGGCGTTCCGGCGCGATGCGGCGCGGTGCCGCTCCCCGCGCGCCGGGGTGTGTCTGGTTTTCGTCACGTCGTATCGATCTTCGGAGGGTGGCGTCGCACGCGGCCGTGCCCGGCCGCCAGGCGCCGCCGGTGGCGCAAACGTCAGATGATACAATATATCATCTTGATTCGTCAGGATTTTGTCAGGTTGTCCCGGCCGGGTGCGCGGCCGTGGCCGCACGTCGCGCCTGCAAGGGGAAACAGAACTGCCCCCACGGCTTGTCGCCCCGCAGCCGGTTGCGCACCGCGAACGCGTGCTGGTATTTCACGACCGCGACCGACGCCGGCGCCCACATGTCGCGCAGCTGCGGCCGATCGCGGCCGCTTGCCCGCGAAAGCAGTCCGCCCCGGCCTTGGCGCCGGCCTCCAATCAACGGCCGACTTCCTTCCATTTGCGCGCGAGCCCGAGGCGTTCGAAACGCTCGATCAGGAACTCGGTGAACACGCGGATCTTCGCCGGCTGGTGACGACGGCTCTGGTACGCAATATTGACGGTGAGCGCCGGCAGTTGCCAGTCGGTGAGCACCGGCACCAGCTTCCCCGCAACGATGTCGTCGTGAACGATGTAGAGCGGCTGGATCAGGATGCCGAGCCCGGCAAGCGCCGCCGCGCGGATTACCTGCCCTTCGTTCGCATCGAGCACGCTCTTGATCGTGACCGACTGCTTCTTCGCGCCGTGGCGGAAATGCAGCACGTACGGATCGTTCGCGAGGTTGTAGACCAGCATCCGGTGGTCGCATAGTGCATCGGGCGTCACCGGCGCGCCGTGCTTCGCCAGGTACCCGGGCGACGCGGCCAGCACGCGCCGCGTCTCGGCAAGCTTGCGCACTGTGATGCCCGAATCCGCCTCATGCTCGCGCGTGCGGATCGCCACGTCGATGCCGGCCTCGATGAAATCCGGATAGCGGTTCGCCGCGACGATCTGCACGTTCAGGTTCGGGTAGCGCCGGTGAAACTCCGGCAACGCGGGCGCGATATACATCGACGCGAACGATACCGACGCGGTCACACGCAGCGTGCCGGCCGGATTGACGCTCGCTTCGTTGACCGCCGCATCGGCCTCCGACAGTTCCATCAGGATTGCCACGCAACGCCGATGGTATTCATGCCCGGCGTCGGTCAGCCACAGGCGCCGCGTGGTGCGCTCGACGAGCCGCGCCCCCAGCCTCTCCTCCAGCGCGTTCAGGCAGCGGCTCGCCGCCGCGCTCGACATCCCGAGCCGCTCGGCGGCCTTCGACAGGCTGCCCAGCTCGGCCACCTGCACGAAAAATTCGATCTGCGTCCACTTGTCCATGCGCTCGATTCTTCCACCTGGCGGAGAACAAAACTCCCGCAAACCCTCTTTTTTACGATCCAGGGAGGAATTAATGTTACGTCAACGCGCTATCCAACGACATCAGGAGACACCCCCTATGCGCAATCTCGACGAAGACACCATCACACAGGCCGTGATCGCGTCGCTGGGCGGCTGTCGCGACGAGCGGTTGCACACGGTGATGACCAGCCTCGTCCAGCATCTGCATTCCTTTGCACGGGAGACGAAGCTCACCGAGGCCGAATGGCAAAGCGCGATCGGCTTCCTGACGGCGGTGGGTCACATCACCGACGACAAGCGCCAGGAGTTCATCCTGCTGTCCGACGTGCTCGGGCTGTCGACCCTCGTCACCGCGCAGAATCACGCGAAGCCGGCCGGCTGCACGGAGGCGACCGTATTCGGTCCGTTCTACGTCGAAGGCAGCCGCGACTTCGGGATGTTCGACGACATCGCGAACGGCGCCTGCGGCGAGCCCTGCTTCGTGTCGGGCCATGTGCGCGGCATCGACGGCCTGCCGATCGCGCACGCGTCGCTGGAAGTCTGGCAAGCCGACGAGGACGGGCACTACGACGTGCAGCTTCCGGCCGACGACGGCTCGGTCACGCACCGCGCGCGCGGCCGGCTGCGCACTGATGCCGACGGCCGTTACGCATTCCGCTCGATCCTCGCCGAGCCGTATCCGATTCCGCACGACGGCCCCGTCGGCGCGATGCTCGACGCGCTCGGCCGTCATCCTTGGCGCCCCGCGCACCTGCACTTCATGATCGAGGCGCGCGGCTACGAAACGCTGATCACGCACGTGTTCCGCGACGGCGACCGCTATCTCGACTCCGATGCGGTGTTCGGCGTACGGTCGACGCTCGTCGCCGACTGGGCCCGGCACGCGCCCGGCATCGCGCCGGACGGCTCGCGCATGGACACGCCGTTCTACACGCTCGAATACGACTTCGTGCTCAATCCCGCGGAGCGCACCGCGTGATCCGCCACGTCGTGAGGTGGAATGTTGCGGGCGCAACTGAATCCGAACGCGCGCTGGCACAACTCGGGCGCCAAGCGCGCGGCGCCCGCCGCCCCGCAATCGCCCCGCTCAACCGCCGAGCTTGAACGCCGGCAACTGCTGCGCGAGCCGCGCGCCCATTTCGGCGCCGAGCGCCTGCAGCGCATTGAACGGCCGGATCATGACCTCGAATTCGACGATCCGCCCTTCGTCGTCGAAGCGGATCATGTCGATCCCCTTCAGCGCTTTGTCGCCGATGGCAGCGCTGAACTCCAGCACCACACTCTTGCCGTCGTCGGTGACGAACTGCCGGTAGTAGGTGAAATCCTGGAGAATCGTGACTACCGTGCGCAGCGCCAGCAATAGCGCGGGCGCCGGCCCATAGGGCTTGAACGCCATCGGCGAACGGAACACGGCGTCCGGATGGACGATCGACTCCAGCGCGCCAAAATCCTTGCGCTCGATCATTGCATGCCACTTGTCGAGCGATTGCGCGACAGCGGGTTGAAGATGCAGCGGTGCGTTCGTCATCGAAGGCTCCAGTATCGTCGGGCGGAAAAGAAACGAATCAGTTTCAAAGGGTGGCGGCCAGCGTCGTGCCCTGGTGAATCGCGCGCTTCGCATCGAGCTCGGCCGCTTCGTACGCGCCGCCGATCACGTGCACCTTGCGCCCGGCGGCCTCCAGTTGCTCCGCCAGTTCGCGCTGCGGCTCCTGCCCCGCGCAGATCACGACGTTGTCCACCGGCAGCGTCTGCTCGACACCGTCGATCGTCACGTGGAAGCCCTCGTCGTCGATGCGCCGGTAGCTCACCGCCGACGACATCCCGACGCCGCGCGCCTTCAGCGCCGTGCGGTGGATCCATCCGGTGGTCTTGCCGAGGCCGTCGCCGACCTTCGACGCCTTGCGCTGCAGCAGATGGATTTGCCGCGCCGCCGGCTCGGGCCGCGCATGGCGCAAGCCGCCTGCGTTCGCATACGACGGGTCGACACCCCACTCGGCGAAGAAGCGGTCCGCGTCGACGTGCTCGGCGCCTTCGCGATGCACGAGATATTCCGCGACGTCGAAGCCGATCCCGCCGGCGCCGACGATCGCAACATTGCGGCCGACCGCCTTGCCGTCGCGCAGCACGTCGAGATAGCCGAGCGCCTTGACATGGCCGACACCGTCGATCGGCGGCGTGCGCGGCACGATGCCCGTCGCGATCACCACTTCGTCGAATTCGCGTTGCAGCAGCATCTCGGCGGTCGCACGCGTGTTGAGATGGAGCGTCACGCCGCGCAGTTCGATCTGCCGGCTGAAATAGCGCAGCGTCTCGTTGAACTCTTCCTTGCCGGGCACCTTCCTGGCGATATTGAACTGGCCGCCGATCTCCGCGCCGGCTTCGTACAGCGTCACCGCATGACCGCGCTCGGCCGCGGTGACCGCGAAGCCGAGGCCTGCCGGCCCGGCGCCGACCACGGCGATCCGCTTGCGCAGCTGGGCGGGGCGAATCACGAGCTCGGTTTCATGGCATGCACGCGGATTCACGAGGCACGACGTGATCCTGCCGCTGAACGTATGGTCGAGGCAGGCCTGGTTGCAGCCGATGCACGTGTTGATTTCGTCCGCGCGCCCTTCCCGCGCCTTGCGGACGAACTCGGCATCGGCGAGGAACGGCCGCGCCATCGACACCATGTCGCAGTAGCCGTCGGCCAGCAGTTGCTCCGCGACTTCCGGCGTGTTGATCCGGTTGGTCGCGACGAGCGGGATGCCGACCTTGCCCATCAACTGCCGCGTGACCCAGGCGTACGCGGCGCGCGGCACCTTCGTCGCGATGGTCGGAATGCGCGCCTCGTGCCAGCCGATGCCCGTATTGATGATCGTTGCACCGGCCGCTTCGATCGCCTGCGCGAGCCGGATCACTTCGTCGAGCGTCGAGCCGCCTTCGACGAGATCGAGCATCGACAGCCGGTAGATGACGATGAAGTTCGTGCCGACCCGCTCGCGCACGCGCCGCACGATCTCGACCGGGAAGCGGATGCGGTTCTCGTAGGCGCCACCCCATGCGTCGTCGCGATGGTTCGTACGCGCGGCGATGAATTCGTTGATCAGATAGCCTTCGGACCCCATGATCTCGACGCCGTCGTAGCCCGCGTGCTGCGCGAGCGCCGCACATCGGACGAAATCGGCGATCGTCTCGTCGACTTCATCGCTGCTCAGCGCATGCGGCGTGAACGGGTTGATCGGCGCCTTCAGCGCGCTCGGCGCGGCAAGTGCCGGGTGATACGCGTAGCGCCCGAAATGCAGGATCTGCAGCGCGATCTTGCCGCCCTCCGCGTGCACCGCGCGCGTCACGACACGATGACGCTCGGCTTCCGCTTCGGTCGTCAGCATCGCGCCGCCGAGCGCCGGACGGCCCCGCTCGTTCGGCGCGAATCCGCCCGTGACGATCAGGCCGGCCTCGCCGCGCGCACGCTCCGCATAGAACGCCGCCATCCGCTCGAAGCCGTTCGGCGCTTCCTCGAGGCCCACGTGCATCGACCCCATCAGCACTCGGTTCCTGAGCGACGTGAAGCCGAGCTCGAGCGGGGTCGTCAGATGCGGATAACGCGACGTCATGAGGTGTCTCCGTTTTTATGCAACAAGTTGCACAGATAGTAGTCGACCACTTTCGTTTATGCAACCCGTTGCACAAACGCGTCCCACATCTTGTACTGTGGCCCCGATATGGCAAGATGCGGTTCATTCCGCGGCCTCCTCCGATCCGACATGTCCCTGCCCCACGCACTCCTCACCGCTCTCGCCGAACGCCCGGGTTCAGGCTCCGAACTCGCCGACCGCTTCGATCGCTCGATCGGCTATTTCTGGCAGGCGACGCACCAGCAGATCTATCGCGAGCTGGGGCGTCTCGAGGAAACGGGCTGGATCGAATCGCTGCCGGCCGAATCGGGGCGCGGCCGCAAGCGCGCGTACCGGATCCTGCCGGCCGGCAAGAAGGAGTTGCGGCGCTGGATCGCCGAACAGGAAGATCCGACGCCGCTGCGCGAAGCGCTGATGGTGCGCCTGCGTGCGGAAGCGGTGCTCGGCCCGGCCGGCCTGGAGGACGAAATCAGGCGGCGCATCGCGCTGCACCAGGAGAAGCTCGACCTGTATCTGCAGATCGAGGCGCGCGATTTCTCGGAAAGCGCCGATTCGCGCACGAAGCGCCTTCAGCACCTGGTCCTGCAGGCCGGCATCGCGAACGAGCGGTTCTGGGTCGAATTCTCACAGCATGCGCTCGACGTGCTGCGCTTGCCGAAAGACTGAACGACTGAACGATTGGCGGAGGAAATGCCGATGACGGAGAAACCGTGCGCTGCTGCGGCGATTCGAACACGCACGGCACACGCCTGATGACGCGTGCCGGCGTACTGGAGCGGTTCGCACGCGAAGGCGTTCACTTCGCGGCCGACCGGCATCGTGCGCTCGGGCAGCGGGTCGCGGCCCTTCCGCAGCAGATCGCGTTACGCACATGAGCGCCTCAGCGCAACCGCGCGGCGCGTGCCCAAACGCGACACGCCACGCGCGGGGAAACCGGTCACGCGTCCGGCAGGATCACCACCTTGCCCTTCACCTGCCGGTTGGCCATCCGCGCGATCGCATCGGCCGCGTCGGCCAGCGACACACGCTCGGTGATTGCCGGTCGTATCTTGCCGGCCGCGAACCATTCGGCAAGCAGGCGCATGTTCGCGACATGCTGCTTCGGATCGCGGCGCACCGCGTCGCCCCAGAACACGCCCAGAATGTCGCGCTCCTTGAGCAGCGCCAGGTTCAGCGCGAGCTTCGGGATCTCGCCGGCGGCGAAGCCGACCACGAGGAACCGGCCGCGCCACGCGGTCGCGCGCAACGCCGCTTCGCTGTAGGCACCCCCGACCGGATCGTAGACGACGTCCGCACCGCGCCCGCCGGTCAACTCGTCCACGCGGCGGCGCAGGTCTTCGGTCGCATAGTCGATCGTCTCGTCGGCGCCCGCTTCACGGCACAGCGCCAGCTTGTCCGCACTCGACGCCGCCGCGATCACGCGCGCACCGAGCGCCTTCGCGATCTCGATCGCGGCGAGGCCAACGCCGCCCGCCGCACCCAGTACGAGCAACGTCTCGCCTTCTTGCAGCCGCGCGCGCTGCTGCAACGCGTGCAGCGACGTGCCGTACGCAAGCACGAGCGCCGCGCCCTGCTCGAACGTCATGCCCGGCGGCAGCGCGGCAATCTGGTGCACATCGGCCACGCACTGCTGCGCGAACCCGCCGTGCCCGGTGAACGCAACCACCGAATCACCCGGCCGCCACGCGGTCACGCCCTCGCCCACCGCGTCGATCACGCCGGCAAATTCCGCGCCCGGCGAAAACGGCAACGCCGGTTTCACCTGGTACAAGCCCTGGACGATCAGCGCGTCGGGGAAATTGAGCGATGCGGCCTTCACCTGAACCCGGACCTGGCCCGCGCCCGGTTCGGGGATCGCCACGTCCTCGATGCGCAAGCTGTCGATCGGGCCGAATGCGGTACACAACAGGGCTTTCATGTTCGTCTCTCTCCTTGTGCGGCTTCGCCGCGCATCGAGTCATCCCGCGGGGCACGCCCGCACGGCCGGATCACGGCGAATACGCAACAGCCGACGGATCCGGCATCCGCGACATCGTCTGCATTCCGGAATATCGGTGAAGCGATGATCAGAACCACGCGTCGCGCATGTCGAGCGTCGTCGTGTCGACGCTCGCGAGCAGATCGAGCTGCGCATCCACTTTCGGCAATTCCCAGTTGAAGAAATAGCGGGCCGCCGCACGCTTGCCGTCATGGAAATCGTCGGCGTGCCCGTGCGCGGCAAGCGTCACGTCGAGCCACAGCCACGCAACGACGAGATGGCCGAACGCTTCCAGATAGACGCTCGCGTTCGCGAGCCGCGCCTGCGGATCGCCGATCGCGCCGAGTTGCCGCGTGACCTCGACGAGCCGCGCCCAGCGCTTTGCCAGCGCGTCGGCCTGTTCGCGCAGGCCGGCATCGAGCGTTCGCGCGCGTTCGACCGTCACGCCGATCCGCGCATCGAGTGCGTGCAGCAATGCGCCATCGTCCTGTGCGACCTTGCGGCCCAGCAGGTCGAGCGCCTGGATCCCATGCGTGCCTTCGTGGATCGGGTTGAGACGATTGTCGCGATAGAGCCGCTCCACCGCGTAATCGCGCGTGTAGCCGTAGCCGCCGTGCACCTGGATCGCGAGGTCGTTCGCGACGAGACACCACTGAGACGGCCAGCTTTTCGCGATCGGCGTCAGGATGTCGAGCAGGCGCGTCGCTTGGGCGCGTACGTCCGCATCGTCGTGCGCGCGTGCTTCATCGACCAGCTTCGCGCAATACAGGATCAGCGCGAGACCGCCTTCGACATAGGCCTTCTGCGCGAGCAACATGCGCCGCACGTCCGGATGTTCGACGATCGGCGCCTGCGGCGCGGCGGCATCCTTGCCCGCCGGCCCGAGCGGGCGCCCTTGCGGCCGGTTGCGCGCATAGTCGAGCGCGTGCAGATAACCCGTGTAGCCGAGCGCCACCGCGCCCGCGCCGACACCGATGCGCGCTTCGTTCATCATGTGGAACATGTATGCGAGGCCATGGTTCGGCTGGCCGACCAGATAGCCGATCGCGCCTGCGCGCCCTTCCGGGCGGTAGCGCGTGCCTTCGCCGAAGTTCAGCAGGCAGTTGGTGGTGCCGCGGTAGCCCATCTTGTGGTTCAGCCCGGCCAGCACCACATCGTTGTGCTCGCCCAGGGCCGCGCCGTCGGCGCCCGGCAGGTACTTGGGCACGATGAACAGCGAGATGCCACGCGTGCCGGGCTGCAGCCGGCCATGTTCGTCCGGAATCTTCGCGAGCACGAGGTGGACGATGTTCTCCGTCAGTTCGTGTTCACCGCCCGAGATCCACATCTTGTTGCCGGTCAGCCGGTAGCGCGGGCCGAGCGGCGAGTCGCCCTCGAAATCCGCACGCGTCGCGATGTCGGACAGCGACGACCCGGCTTGCGGCTCGGACAGGCACATGGTGCCGAAGTAGCGCCCTTCGAGCTCCGGGCGCGCGAACGCGTCGATCTGCGCGGCGCTGCCGTGCGCGACGAGCAGGTTCGCGTTGGCGGCGGTCAGGAACGGATAGGCGGACGTTGCGATGTTCGCGGCCTGGAAGAACAGGAACGATGCGGCTTCGACCAGCTTCGGCAAGCGCATGCCGCCGAGCGCTTCGTCATGGCCCGCGGCGATCAGCCCGGCGTCCGCAAAGGCGCGCACGGCCGGTGCGACGTCCGGGATCAGCGTCACGCGCTCGCCGTCGAACTGCGGTTCCTCGCGATCGCCACGCGCCGCATGCGGCGCGAACAGGTCTTCGGCAATCCGCTCGCTGGTGTCGAGCACCGCGTCGAACGTCTCGCGACCGAGCTCGGCGTAACGCGGCAGCGCGACGAGCGCTTCCGCGTCGAGCCAGTCATACAGCAGGAACGCGAGATCGCGTCGCGACATCAGCAGACTCATCGCGACGCCCTCCGCGTGGCCGGCGAGCGCCACGCGTGGCCGCTGCCCTGCCCGCGCCGGCCGATCCGCGCGCGCTCGATCGATACAGGCTTCATCACGTCTGTCTCCTGTCGGGCGGCGCGTCGGCGCGCCCGTTCGCTCCGGTTGCCGGAACCGGATGGGTGGGTCGGTGACTGCAAATGCTGGCGGGAAATTTAGCACGGTCGTTCTAAAACGACAATGGCGAATCACCCCGGCGACGAATCGGGACGATCGCGGCATGCGCGGGGGCGACCGGCGCCTGCCCGGTGCGCGGCGCGCCCGCGTCACGCGCCGGTCATGCGGGCGGCGGCTGCGCGTCGTCAGCGTCCGCCGGGGTGTCGATCGGAACGAACATGTAGCCTTTGCCGCGCACGGTGCGGATGTAGCGATAGTCGCCGACCGCCTGCTCGATCAGGTTGCGCAGCCGGAAGATCAGCACGTCGAGCCCGCGCTCCGAGCGTCCCGCCGCATTGCGCCCCAAAAGCGCGAGGATTTCCGCGCGCGACAGTACGCGCATCGGCCGCGAGATGAACAGTTCGAGCAGCGCGAATTCGCTGGCGCGCAACCCGAGGTCGTCGCCCGCGCGGGTCGCGCGCCGGGTCGCGAAATTCACGCTGATGTCGCCGAATGCATAGGGTTCAGGAAAACCCGGCTCGCGCGGCGGCGTCAAGCGCGTCGGCGCATAACGGCGCACCGCGCTGCGCACGCGCGCGACCAGCTCCATCGGCTCGAACGGCTCCACCACGTAGTCGTCCGCGCCGATTTCGAGCGCGACGACCTTGTCGACCACGTGCGCGCCACGGCTGATCACGATCACCGGCATGTCGTGACCGGCGCGCCGCAGTGCGCCGAGCGCCATGTGGACCGTCGTGGCGGGTCGCTCGACCCGCAGCACGATCAGGGTCGGCGGCGCCGCGCTCACGTGCTGCAACAGCATCGAGACATCGTCGAGCACCGACGTGTCGATCCGGCAGTCGCGCAGAAACGCGCGAATCATGTCGCGCGTGTGCGGATCGGACTCTACGACAAGAACCTGGATGGCCATGAGAAATCATCCAACGCGTCGGCCCGGACAGCGCATCGCGACGTCACGCGGCGTCACCATCCGGCCGCAACGGCCGGGGAGGCCGGCCCGAACCCGCGATCGCGCGAGGCCGCCGCCTATACGTGCATGCAGCAATCGAGACTCGTCATGAAATAGCTCAGGCTCTTGCGGATCGACGTCTCGACGTCCCGCACGTCGCGGGTGGCCGGCGACCGGCCGAGCAGTGTCGCGACGATGTCGAGCGCCTCCCACGGGTGCCGGTCGTCGTAGTCGGCATGCAGCTTCAGCCATCGCATCGCGCGATGCCGCACGGCCGGGTCGAACCGCTCTTCGTAGCGCGACGCGCACAGCAGCGCACTCCACTCGCCCGTCACGCCTTCGATCGCGTAGTTGGTCGCGGCGATGCTCGGCGCGAGCGCGTCCGCGCTGGCGCTTTTCCAGCACCAGTGACTCAGCGCGAATCCGTCCAGCGGCGCATCGCCACGCAGCATCATGTCGATCGTCACGCCGGAATCCGCGGCCCAGTTCGCCCAGTGATCGACGTGATTCTGCTCGACGCGGATATTGCGGATCAGATAACGCCGCGCCTTCTCGTCGCCGCGCGACCGGTACGCGGCGGTCTTCACCAGGTTCATCGCCATGTACTCCGGAAACTGGCTGACCACCGCCCAGCCGGTCACGAAGAACGCGCGCAACTGCGCTGCGCGCAAGGTCCCGGCGCTCATCGCCGCGAACACTGGATGCGCGAGGATGCGGGCCTTCAGCTCGTCGGTCGCGCCGACCACGTCGCACAGCCAGCCCGGATAGCTGGCCAGGTCCATCAGGTCGCCGGTCAGTTCAAATGGAGCACTCATGCGTTCGTTCCTCGCTTGTTCAATGAAAGCCCCCTTCCTGCCAGGGCGCGGGGCGGCCGAAGTAATAGCCCTGGCAATAGTCGACGCCCATCGCACGCAGCATGTCGGCCGTCGTCGTGTCCTCGACGTGCTCGGCGACGGTGCGGTACTTCATCACGTGCGCGATGTCGTTGATCGCGTACGTGATGCCGCGCTTGATGCCGTCGGACGTCATGTCCGACACGAGGCTGCCGTCGATCTTCAGATAGTCGATCGGCAATTGGCGCAGGTATGAAAACGACGACATGCCCGCGCCGAAATCGTCGAGCGCGAACCGGCAGCCGAGATCGCGCAGTTCGCACATGAAGCGCGACGCGACTTCCAGGTTGCGTACCGCGCTCGTCTCCGTGATCTCGAAGCAGAGCAGCGACGGGTCGAGCCCCGACGCCGACAGCTCGGCAATCACGAATTCGACGAAGCGCTCGTCTGTGATCGACATCGCCGACAGGTTCACGTTGTATTCGACGTAGCGGCGCCGCTCCAGCCGCGCAAGACGCCGGATCACGGTGCGCACGACCCAGCGGTCGATCATCGTCATGTGGCCGTATCGCTCGGCGGCGGGCAGGAAAACCGGCGAAATCAGCTTGCCGTCGGCGTCCGGGATGCGCAGCAGGATCTCCGCACGCTCGGGTGCGTCCTGTCCCGACTGGATCGGCACGATGCGTTGTGCATACAACTGGAACGAGTTCGTTTCGAGCGCCGTCTTCACGCGGCGGCTCCATTGCATGTGATACGCCTGGCGGCTCGAATTCATGTCGCGCGAATCGGCGACGTGCACGCGATTGCGGCCGCTGTCCTTGGCGACGTAGCACGCGATGTCGGCCATCTGCATCGCCGCTTCGACGCTCTCGGGCCGGCACGCGAGGTCCAGCACGCCGATGCTCACGCTGATCTTGAACGGCTCGCGTTGCCACAGGAACGTGAAATCCTCGACGCCCGCGCGGATCCGCTCGGCCTTGCCGCCGTCCGGCGGGCTCGTCCGGGCGGCCGGCAGCAGGATGCCGAATTCGTCACCACCGAGCCGGCCGACCAGGTCGGCGGCGTCGAGACAGCGCCGGAACACCGCCGCCGCATCGCGCAGCAGCGCGTCGCCGGCCGCGTGACCGCATACGTCGTTGACTTCCTTGAAGCCGTCCAGATCGAGCACCATCAGCATTCCGCCCGCACGCTCCGTCAGCGCGTCGCCCAGGCGCCGCTCGAACTCGGTCCGGTTGATCAGTCCGGTCAGCGCGTCGTGCGACGCCTGCCACGTCAGTTTCTCGATCAACTGGTATTCACGCGTCATGTCGCGCAGGATCAGCACGTAGCCGACGCAGCGGCCCGCCGCGTTGTCCATCTTCGACAACGACGCGCGCACGGACACCGCCGAGCCGCCCACGCGCAGCAGGTCGAGATCGCGCGTGAACGTGTGGTCGCCGCTGTTGCTGAGCGACGCGAGCAGCTTGATCGACATGCCCGTCGACGTGTCGATCAGGTCGAGCACGTCGTTGATCGGCTTGCCGACGCACAGCTCCGACGACGCGCCTAGCAGTTGCTCGGCCGCCGGGTTGACCGTCTCGATGCTGCGCGTGAGACCGATCGTGACGATCGCGTCGGCCACCGAGCGCAGCGCGACTTCGGCAAACGCCTGGCTCCGGTCGAGCTCGGTCTGCATCGACACCTGCTGACGTTGCGCGCGGCCCGCCCAGCGCACCGACAGCAGGATGATCAGCAGCGACGCGGCGAGGTACGACAGGAACAACTGGATCACGGCCGAGCGGAATTCGGCGCTCAGTTCGTCGGAAAAACGCTTCGGCAGCGGCTCGATGCGCGAATTGAGATTCCAGATCTCGCGGTTCAGGCGGTACGTGCGGCGCAAGTCGCCGGCGTGCACGGACTCGCGCAGCGCCTCGGCCACCGCGCGCAGGTCGACCAGTTGCCGGTCCGCGCTCTCCCAGTATTGCAGTGCGACGTTCAGGCCTGCGAAGCTGCTCAGGATCGGATAGAACCACACCACCGCCGCCGCATCGACGGGGTTGATGCCGGCCTCGATCATCGCCCGGCGCGCGGTGCCGCGATCCGCCGGCAAGCCGGTCATCGCACGGCGCGCGACGCCGAGAAACGCGAGGGTCCGGTCGACCGCCAGGTAGTCGTCGAACAGCTTTTCATCACCGGTCTGCCCGTAGCGGGTCAGCAGGATGATCTCGTCCTTCTGCGCCTTCGACCAGCTGCTTTCGCCGCCGACGTACACGCGTAGCGACATGATCACGATCAGGCTGACGGCGACGAAGCCGGCCAGCGCGCCGATCACGACCACGATCGGCAGGATGCCGAGCGCGGGACTCCACGGCCACACGTGAAACGAGCTGCGCTGACTCTGGAGGTTCGATAAGTTTTCCATACTGAATTTCTGATTATTCTCGACGCCGACGGCCCGGCGCCTGCCGGACTTCCGGCATGGGTGCCTCTCTCCTCCCACCTCCCTCCTGCACCGTTCGGCTCGTGCGCGGCGCGGACAGCTAGTTCGTCCCGATGCGGCGTGACGATGCGGCGGCGCCGCCGGTCGCGGGATCGATCGCGAGAATGCGGCGCGTCTCGTCCCGGATGACCCGGTGGCAATCGCACCCCTGCCGTTCGAGATTCGCGAGGTCGGTCAGCACGATCGCGCCGCGGTGCTGATCGATCAAGCCCAGTTCGTGAAGCTGCCGCGTCGCTTCGGTGACGGTCTCGCGCCGCACGCCCAGCATCTGGCCGAGCATCCCGTGCGTGACCGGGATCTCGATGCTGCGCGAGCGCTCGTATGCGACCAGCAGCCATCGGCCGAGCTGTTGCCGCATCACGTGATGGCGGCCGCAGAACATCACCTGCGACGCCTGGGAAAGAATCAGCTGCATGCGCATGAACACCTGCTGCCGTATCGCGGCCGACGCGTCGCACGCGCTGGCGAAATGGCGCGCGTACAGCCGGTACGCGAAGCCGCCGCGATAGACGACCACGCGCCGCTCCATCGCGCTGCCGACGACGTCGTCGCACACGACGCCCTCGCGGCCGATTTCCGTCACGCCGAGCGTCATCCTGCCGCCCGCCGTGTACTGCAGCGAAATACCCGCCGTCACGGGAAAATAGGCGGCCTCCAGATCCTCGCCGGCATCGCACAACACCTGACCGGTCTTGAGATTCGCAAGCTGTAAATGCGGCGCCAATTCCGACCGGGTTATTCCATCCAGTGCAGACAGGAAATGATTGGCACCCAGTGCCTGCGGCAGCTCGATGACATTGTTTGCCTGGTGTGTCACGACGCACCTCGTACGTTATATCCCCGCCCTTGGACACCGAAACTTCATAGTGTTTTAAAACCAACCGGCCTTGCCGTTTTCTTTCCGGTGCATTGGGCAAAAAGGTATCACGCAGCCCTGCCGTCATAGGCGTTCGGACCTTGTTACATGAAGTAATTTGACAGTTTCGTCCGCCGCCTGAAGACTCTTGTATCGTCAATCAAATAGTGACTATTTAAATACCGGCCTTATAAAGATGTTTCACCGATGGATCATTGAAAATGGCCCGCAACAACCAATACGCCGGAATGCAATTAACTCTTAAAATCAAAATCACTCCTGCATCGAAATAATGCGGGCTGGGTGGCGTAGCGCACACTTCCCGGACGGCGAACGTGGAACGGGCGGAACGGCGCAGGCGAGTCGGGCGGTGCCGCACGCTACCTCGCGTGCGGTTGCGCGGGCACGGCGCCGCCCGCGTCGAGCGCAGCGGCGCGCAACGCGTCCGCCGGTTCCGGGAAGGCGCGCTGCCGCAGCTGCGTGAGCTGCGCATCGCGCGCGTCGGGCGCAAGCTGCTGCGTGTCGAGGCGCTCGCGTTCGGCCGCGTAGTCGCGATAACGCGCCTGCCACGCATCGTCGTCCTGCCGCAGTTGCACGACGCGTGCGGCGACCTCGGCGCCGAGCTGCGCACGCAGCGCATCGGGCGTCGCACGCTGCGCGTCGAGCCGGGCCACCGTCGAGATCGTCTCCCGCTGCCGCGCCAGTTGCTCGCGTGCATCGCGCATGCTCGGCGGCAGCGACTGATCGAGCGCCGCAAGACGGTCGCGTTTCTGCACGTCGCTCAACGCCGGATCTCGTGCAACCCGGATCCGGTCGAGATCGTCACGCTGCTGCCGCAACTCGGCGCCGAAGAACGGCGTGCTCCAGTCGCCGAGCCAGCGGCTCGCGAGCGTCGCGCGCCGTTCGAGTTCGCCCGCGATCGCATCCGGATCGACAGGCGTGCCGGACTGCACCGCCCCCGGTTCCGGCTGCGCATCGAAGGCAGCGAGGCACGCGCGATAGCGCGGCCACACGTCGAGCGCTTCGCGCCGCGCCGGCGCGCCGATCGGCTGTGCGTCGATCTCGCGCGCGACCAGCGCGTCGAGTGCGGCCGGCGTCAGGTCGTGCTGCGCGAGCAGGAAGTAATCGAAGAAGTCCCGCACCGCATGCGCTTTCGCGAGATGCCCGTCCAGCCCGAGCGGCAGGCGAGGCGCACGCGAACCCGCCAGCGACGCCGGCAGCGCGACATCGGACGCGGCCGGCGCGGGCCGCGGCGCCGCGTCGGGCTTCACGGCGCCGGCGGCCGGCAACGTGACGGCGCGCGGCGAAGCCGCCGGCCGGCCGAGCGCTTGCCAAACCACCGCGGCCGCAACCGCGCCGGCGGCGGCGTAGAGCACCGCGCGAGACAGGATCCTGCGGACCTTCATCGCTCAAACGCCCTGCAGTTTCAGCCGGTTCGCATGCACGCGCAGCGCGGCGACCGGATCTTCCGCATACGCGCCGCGAATGCCGAGCAACTGGTTGATCGCGTCGAAGTGATTCCAGTGGTAGCGCGTCGAGATCACCGTGCCGAACAACGCACTGCAGGTCGACGTGAAGCCGTCGTTAGGTCCCGCGCCGGCCAGCGCCATGATGCCGCCGGCCGTCAGGAACACGAGCGTCGACGGATCCAGCAGGTTCGCCGGATCGAGAACCGGAATCACGCTGGTGTCGACTGCGCCCGTCACGATGCCGAGCAGCGACACCGGCTGGTACGCGGCGCCGCTCCACGAATACAGCAGGTGCGCGTTGCCGCCGATCGTCTCCGACGGCGCGCCGGCGCGGCATGCGCCCGCGCCGAGGCCCGGACTCGGGAACAGCTGGTTGAACTGCGCGGCCTGTGTCGTGCCGAGCGCGTTGAGCGCCGCGATCGCATCCTGGTTCGTGTTGTGCCTGTCGCTGGTCAGGATGCCGAACACGTTCAGCAGCGCGCCGAACACCGGCGTCGCGATGCCGGTCGGGTCGAGCTTCAGCGCGCCGAGCACGAAATCGGCGAACTGCGAGCCGCGGTGCGGGGTGGCGATCGTCGTGACCGACGCGACGAGCGCCGGCGCGACCGACGCAACGTAGCGCGACGTCAGGCCGCCCTGGCTGTGCCCGATCAGGTTTACCTTGGCCGCACCCGTAACCGCGAGCACCTGCTTCACATAGGCGAGCAACTGCTCGCCCCGCCCGCTCGGACCGAGATCGCCCTGGAACCCCGACAGGTCGGCGACGTAGACCGTCGCGCCGTGCCGCTGCAGGTCGGCCTGCATCCCGTACCAGTACGGCACCACGCCGAAATAGTCGTCGGTACCCGTCAGGCCGTGCACGAGGATGATCGGATAGCGGGCGGCCGCGTAGTCGTCGACCGGGGCGCCGGCCGCTGTCTGCGCGCCGGCGGGCGTCGCGGCCAGTCCGGACCCTGCGACCAGCGAGGCGGCCAGCGCGACGCGGGACAGCAGCCGCGCGCACGCGCGCGAAAAACGTCGCGCCGTCGCGGCGCGTCGTTCGATAACGACGTCATGCATGTGCGTTCTCCAGGGTTGCGCGAGCGGCCACCCGCCGCTGCCATGCGATGAACAACGGCGCGCCGACGACTTCGAGCACCGTGAAGCCGACGAACGGCGGCCACGGCAGCCCGAGTGACGCGAGCGAGATCAGCCGGCCGATGCCGCCGAGAAAGATCATCATCCACAGCGTCGCGAACAGCCGCCCCTGGCGCTCGATCGCCGGGATCACCGAGAACGCCGCGAGCCCGAGCCCGAACCAGACGCCCGCGTAGAAGCGCAGGTTGCCGTCGAGCGTCGCGTCGGCCGGCAGCGCGATGCCAAGCGACCCGTACAGCGGATCGTGGATGCCCATCATGCCGAGCACCCCCGTGATCGACGGGACCAGCGCAAGCACGGCAGTCGCCGCCTGAAGCGCGCGTTTGCTCATTCGAACTCTCCTTGCATCATCGATAGAAAATACCCAGTACCTGCACGCTGCTCGACTCGGGCATCGCACCGAAGCGGCTCCACGATGGCCCCCCCTGATGCAGCCATTGCAGCGCGACGTCGAACCGGTCGAAGCGCCGCCGCAGCTCGAGCCAGTATTGCCTGCCGCCGCCGAGATCGGCCTGCACGAAGCCCGACAGATCGAGACGGCGCACGCCGATATTGCGCCATGCGGCCATGAGGAACACGCCGTGACGGGTTTGCAGTTCCTGCGCGGCGATCGACGTCTGCACCGCGCGGCCCCATGCGGCCGCGTTCGCGTGCTGCAGCGAGCGCCATTGCGCGGCGTCCGCGCCACCACCGTTGCTCTGGAATTCGGCGGTCAGCGACAGGTCGACCGGCAGCGTCCACGTCACGCCCGCCGACGAGCTCGTGCGGAATGCGCTGTCGGCCGCCCCATCGGTCGCGCGTGCGATCAGCGAGCGCCGGTAGCCGCCCGTCCATTCGACGTAGGCGACCACCGAGTTGCCGAGCAGCACGCTCAGATTCTGGCCGAACTGCGGCGCCTGCCCGCTTTCGCCGTAGACGATCCATTGCGGCTGGAGCGCCGCGCTCAGCCGCTGGCTCGCGACGAGCATCCAGCGATCGACACCGTTGGTGCGCTGGAGGTCGGACGACGCGGCCGGATCGCCCGGCCGGCTGCGGCGCTCGAGCCGCGGCGACAGCAGCACCGAGAGCGAGCCCGTATCCCACACCTGTTGCGCGCGCAGCGCGACGGTGCCGAGCCGGTTCGTGTGACGGCTGTCCGGATCGGGCGGCACGTCGAGGCTCACCGCGCCCGCGCGAAAGAAATCGGTCGGGTTGTAGCCGATCGCCGCGCCGAGCCGCTCGTTCACGCGCCCCGCGTCGACGACGAAGGTCGGCGTCGTGCGCCAGCTCGCATACGCCTCCTTCACGAGCGTCACGTCGCGTGACGACGTGCGTGACGTGGCGAGCGGATCGAAGCGGTCGAAACGCATCGAGAAGTGCGCGGCGAACGTCGGCGTCAGCCACTGCCCGTATTCGAATTCGATCGACAGCTGGTTGCGCCCGGCATCCCCGCCGTCGCGGTAGCGGCTCGCGCGCAACGCCTCCTGCACGTCGAGCTTCCACGGCTTCGCGGTATCGGCCGGCGCCGCGGCAGGCCGATCGGCGAGATCGAGCGCCGCCGCGTCGGCCGCGCCCACCCCACCCGCGCCACCGGCGCTGCTCGACGCGTCCGCGCCGTCGGCCGCCGCCGCACGCGCGAGCGCCGGCAGCAGCACGCACGCGAGCGCGGCGATTCGACAGCGACGCCGCATCGTCATTGCGCCTGGAAGCGGGACAGGTAGTCGCGCTGCAGCCAGGCATCGGGAATGTCGCGCCACGCGTAGTCGGAGAAACGCATGACGGTGACCCAGTTGCTGTCGAGCCCGTCGATGATGACGGTCTCGGTCGGCCGCTCGACGCCGAGCTGCATCGTGTAGCGCCGGTAGAACGCGGTCTTCAGCAGCCGGTCGCTTTCCGCATAGAAGCGCGCCTTCAGCGGCCGGCTGCTGGCCACGTCGACCCAGAGCTCGATGCGGCGGTACGTCAGCCCATCGCCGTGGCCGGTGAGCGCGAGCCGGTACGCGCGGCGCGTCTGCCGGTCGCCGTCGGCGATATCCTCGATGCCCTTCAGCTCGGCCGTGTAGTCGTGCGCGAGATTGACCGTCACGACGTCGCCGTTCGCGGCCTGCCCGAGCAGCCGCTGATCCGGCGAGATCCGCACGCTCGCCTGGTTCGCGGGATCGTAGAACCACAGGTCGTTGCCGTTCTTCAGCATCAGCTTGCCCGTGTCGCGCGCCGGCGCGACGAAGCGCACCAGCGTGCGGAACGCGCCGCCGGGCGCGTCGGGCTTCGAATAGATCGACAGCGTGTTGCCGTCCACCTGCTTGCCCGACCGGTACTCGATCAGCGTCGCGGTCAGCACGAACGATTTCTCCGGCGTGCGGATCGCGTCGCTCGCCGCGAGCACCTTCTGCGGATCGGGCGCCGGCTGCGCAAGCGCTACGCCGGCCAGGAACGAAAGACTCAGACAGCATGAAACGAACAGGCGACGCACGAGCGCTCTCCCGAAAGTGAAATGAACGAAAAAAACCGCATCGGCACGGCATCACACATGCCGCAGCGCATCGACGATCGACAGCCGTGCCGCGTGCCGCGACGGCAGCCACGCGGACAGGCCGGCCACGCACGCCAGCCCCGCGAACGTAACGGCGATGGTTCGCCACTCGCCCCACACGCGCACCGTGAGCGCGACCGCGTCGATGCGCGCGGGCGGCGTCCATGCCAGCCCGCTGTGATTGACGGCCGCGGCGATCGCGAGCGCGACCAGCACGCCGAGCGATGCGCCGGCCACGCCAAGCAGCGCGCCCTCGCACACGAACAGCGCCTGAATGCCGCCGCGCCGCATGCCCATTGCACGCAGCGTGCCGATCTCGACCGTGCGCTCGATGATCGCGGTGCTCATCGTGTTGCTGATCACGAACAGCACGATCGCACTGATCAGCACGAACACGAAACCGAAGATCACCGAGAACATCCGGTTGGTCTGGTCGTAGAACGGGTTCAGCGTCGCGAAATCGACGACGTCGAGCGGTTGACCGTCGAAGCCGCCGTGCAGCAGCTGCCCGATGCGCGCGCGGGCCGCCGGCAGGTCGGCCGTGCGCGCGAGCTGGATCTCGATCGCGGTTGCGCGCGGCGCGGCGCCGCCGTACACGAGCCGCTGCGCCTGCGGCAGACGCACCGCGAGATACACGTCGTCGAGCTCCTTCACGCCCTGCTGCTCGGCCTTCACGACCGA
Source organism: Burkholderia sp. 4NA327C6 (assembly GCF_005502655.1). NCBI lineage: Bacteria > Pseudomonadati > Pseudomonadota > Betaproteobacteria > Burkholderiales > Burkholderiaceae > Burkholderia > Burkholderia sp. 4NA327C6. The sequence continues at coordinate 51,080 of NZ_SCNZ01000039.1, forward strand.
GAAGCGGCCGACGTTCGGGGCGCCGCCCGCGCTCGCGGTCAGCACTTCGACATGGGTCGCGCCGTCGTCGGCCGGCTGCGTGCCGGCCTCGCCCCGTGCGAGTGCGAGCACGTCGGCCGGCGCATTCGCGTCCGGACCGGCGGCGGCCGGTTCGGCAGGGCCTGGCGGTGCATCGCGGCAATCCGGCACGCGCAGCGGCTCGCACAGATGCAGCACGCGGGCGACGCCGAGACCGACCAGCGCCGCGTCGCCGGCGCTGCCGCGCAGCGCGAACGCGCGCGGCCGCAGCGGGAAACCGTACGCGTTCCACTGCTGCATCCGGTACTGGTCGTCCGGAATCGCACCGAAGCCCATCACGGTGCGCGACACGCCGGCCGCGAAATTGCCGGCGATCCCGCCGAACTGCAGCGTCGGCGTGACGACCTGCAGCAGCGGCGCGAGCTGCGGGTCGCGCCGCAGGGTGTCGATCAGCGCCGGATAATTGCGGATCCCGTATGCGGCCGGATCGCCCGTGCCGTACAGGAAATAGCCCTGCCGCTGGATCTGCAGATGGCCGCTGCGCTGCACGAAGTCGGTCTGCAGCCCGAGCGTGATGTCGCGGCTGAAACCGCCGAACAACAGAATCGCGCTGACACCGACGATCATCGCGAGCAGCGTGGTCAGCGAGCGCCGGCGATTGCGCTGCAGGTTGCGCAGCGCGAGCATCAGTGTGTGGATCATCGGGCCGCCTCCTGCGTCGCCGTGTCGTCGTCGGCCCGTTCCTGGCCGACGATACGGCCGTCGAGAATCCGGATCACCTCGTCGGCAACGCTCACCACCTGCGGATCGTGCGACGACACGATGAACGACACGTCGCGCTCGCGCTGGATCGTGCGCATCAGCGCGATGATCGCGTGCCCGGTCACGCTATCGAGGTTCGCGGTGGGCTCGTCCGCCAGCACCATCGCCGGTTCGGCCGCCAGCGCACGCGCGATCGCGACGCGCTGGCGCTGGCCGCCCGACAGCTGGCTCGGCCGGTGCCGCGCCTTGTCGGCGAGCCCGACCGCATCGAGCAGGTCGCGCACCCGCGCGGCCCGCCTCGCCGGCGCCCAGCCGGCCATCAGCAGCGGATACTCGACGTTCTCGTAAGCGGAGAGCACCGGCAGCAGGTTGAAGGTCTGGAACACGTGGCCGACATGGCGTGCGCGAAAGTCGGACAACGCATCGTCGGACAGCGACGCGGTATCGTGGCCGGCAATCGTCACGCGCCCGCTGTCGGGACGATCGATGCAGCCGATCATGTTCAGCAGCGTCGTCTTGCCGCTGCCCGACGGCCCGCTCAACACGGTGAAGCGGCCGGCATCGAGCGTCGCCGACACGTCGGCGAGCCCGGTCACGCGCACGCTGTCCAGCAGGTAGGTCTTCGACAGGTGTTCGACGTTGACAAGACTCACGACGCACCTCCCGCGCGCGCGGCCGACGCCGGTGCACCTTGGGCCTCTTGCGCGGGGCGCGCTGCCGTTGCCGCCGCGCCCGGCACGGCCGGCAAACTGCCGATCAGCCGCCGCAACTGCAGCCGGTACGCAAAATGCTCGACCTCGATCACGTGCCGCGGCGTGCGATGAAACACGATGCCGCCGCTCCAGTCCGAGCGTCCGCGCCGGATCAGCCGGTCGATCCGCGCGGCCTTGCGCGGCGCCGCGTCGCGGGCACGCAGATAGCGGGCGAGCAGTTGCGCCTGATAGTCCATGAGCGGCCAGTTGCCGGTCGACGTCTGGAACAGCCCGATGAAGAACAGGTCGCGATGCTGCGCGTCGAACATGTTGAGGTACAGCGACGGCTGCTGCTTGTGCCATTGCAGATGAGCCTGGTCGATGAACGGGAAGCTCGGCCGATAGCCGGTCGCGTACACGATCACGTCGACCGGCTCCTCGCGGCCGTCCGCGAACACCACACGGTCGCCCTTCAGTTCGCGCACGTCGGGCCGCGCGTCGAGATCGCCGTGACCCAAGTGGTAGAACAGCGTCGAATTGATGATGAAATGCGACTCGAACAGCTTGTGATCGGGCTTGCGCAGCCCGTAGTCCTCCGGCTGCCCGGCCGTCGTCAGCCGCAGCAGCCGTTCGCCGAAGAAGCGTCGCGCCCACAGCGGCATGCGCAGCCGCAGCGGCCACTCGGCCCACTGGTCGGCCGGAATACCGAACAGGAATTTCGGCCAGTAGTAGTAGCCGCGCCGCGTGCTGTGGAACACCGCGCGCGCATGGTGGGACGCGTCGACCGCGATGTCGCAGCCCGAATTGCCGGCGCCGACCACGAGCACGCGCTTGTCGCGAAAGATCTCCGGCGTGCGGTACTGCGACGAATGCAACTGCAGCCCGTCGAAGCGGCCCGGATAGTCGGGCAACTGCGGATGCGACAGATGGCCGTTGCAGACGATCACGCCGCGGTAGGTGCGCACTTCGCCGCGATCCAGTTCGACGCGCCACTGCGAGCCGCCGGCAACCGGCGCGATCTCGAGCACCGAGCGGCCGAACTCGATCCGGTCGTACACGCCGAAACGGCGCGCGTATGCACGCAGGTACGCAAGCGCCTGATCGCCGCGCGCATACGTCGGATAGTCGTCGGGAATCGGAAAGTCGGTGTACTCCGAAAACCGCTTCGAGCTGATCATGTGGATCGAGCGATACACGGCGCCGCTCGGCCGGCCGTAGTACCAGTTGCCGCCGACGTCGTCCTCGCGCTCGATCACGTCGAAGCCGATCCCGGCCGCGAGCAGGTTCTTCGCGGCGGCGATCCCCGCCGCGCCCGCGCCGATGATGCAGTACCGCGCGCCGTCGTTGCGCTCCGTCATGATGATCTCCTGTTCCGTTCAAAGAGCCGACGCGGCCGCGGCCTGCCTGTCGGTCGCGCCGGCCAGCCGCGCGTCGTGCAGGTCGGCGATCAATGCGCCGCCGCGATCGGCGATCGCGAAGCGCCCGTGCGGATAGCGCAACAACAGTTCGGCATCGCCGGCCTGCACGGCGCCGAACACGATGCGGCCGATGCGCCAGGTGCGGGGCGGCTCGCCGTCGTCGGGCCATGCGCCGAGCAGCACGTTCAATACGTTCTCCAGATGATTGACCGGCAGCCACAACTGCGGGCACGGCGCCGCGCCGCACTCGTCGCCGTCGCCCGGCGCGCGCCACAGCGCGTCGGCGTCGGCGGCCCTGACCTGCGCGATTGCGCCGCTCCATCGCGCCTCGGGCAGCAGGTCGCCGCGCCAGCTCGCGCGCGCGGTCGGCCGGACCGCATCGTCCCGCGCATCGTGCGGCGGCGTCACCATCACGCCTGCCGGCGGACGGCTTCGGTAGACGAACGTCGCATCGAGCAGCGCGCGGCCGGCAAGCGATGCGCAACGCACCGTCACGCGCCAGCCGCCGTCGGCCATGCGGCCGGTCACGTCGGAGTCGAGCGCGAGATCGCCGTGGCCATCGATCGCGTCGGCGAGCGCGTCGAGCGCCATCGTCACGTCGACGGCCTCGTGCAGGTAAGCGCGCTCGCCGTCGGGCGGCGCGACCCAGTCGGCGGCGACGCGCGCGTGCTCGAGCAACAACGATGCGGGCGCCGCCGCGCGGCCGCCCAAGCGGAATGCGCGCACATAGGGCGCGCCGGCCACGCGAAAGCGCGTCGAGAAAAACGCGAACGGCCGGAACCGTCGCGGTTCGCCCGCATGGTGCCGGCGTGTCGCCAGTTCGCCGAGATTCGGCAAACCGTCGACCGCATCGAAGCCGCGCAGCTGGATCGGCGTCAGCGCACGGCCGACCGCGCCGATGTACATCGGTTCGCCGCCGCCGGACGTTGCGGCCGTCGTAGTGGCCGCGAGTTCCGCCAGCCAGTGACGCACGCCGTCGGCGATGGGCATCGGCGTCACATAGCGCCGCGTGACGGCAAGGTTGGTGATCATGCCGACGCCGTCCCACGTCGGCCACACGAGCGTCTTCGCGGCCCGCGCGGGCGAATCGCGGCGCGCCCACCAGCCAAGCCGCGCGAGGGCCTCGTTCGCCGCCGCATAGTCGGTCTCGCCCGTCATGCCGCCCCAGCGGCCTGTCAGCGAACCGACGTTGATGAAGCAGTCGACACGCGGCCGCTCGCGCACCGCCGCATACAGGTTCATGAACCCGAGCACCTTCACGCGCACGGTCCCGACGAACTCGTCCGCGGACTTGCGCGGCAACCGCACCGGCTGATCGATGCCGGCGTTGTGGATCACGCCGCGCAGTCGCGCGCCGAATTCGTCGCACAGCGCGCGCACGGCGTTCGCGTCGGTCACATCGCATACGCGGTAGCGCACCGGCAGGCCGAGCGCGGCCGCGGCGTCGAGCGACGCCCAGAGCTCGCGGCGCCGCTCGAGTTGCTGCAGCGTGAGCCGGATCGCCTTCGGCGACCGTTCCGGCGTCGCCTGACGCAGCAGGTCGAGCCCGTAGCGCTTGAAGCCTGCGTCGTCGAGCGCGAGCCACGGCTCGTCGCCGGCCGGCAGCGCGTCGCGGCCGGTGACGACCACCGTGCAGCGATGACGCTTCGCGATCTCGCAGGCGGCCAGGAACCCGATGCCGCGCGCGCCGCCCGAGAACAGCACGACGTCGTCGGGCCCCCAGTCGGGCGCCGCTTGCGGCGGCAGGTCGTCGCGGGTCGCGACGAGCGTGTGGCGGCGCCCGCCGCGATGGCCGACCTCGAAGCGCCCCCAGCGATACAGCTCACGCGCGATCAACCCGTCGACGCGGCCTGTTTCGTCCGGCGCGACGTCCAGCACGCGCACATTGCAGTTCGGCAACTCCTGCGGCAGCGTCTTCGCGAGCCCCGCCCACAGTCCACCGAGCGGCTGCACGAGCAGGCCGTCGCCGTATCCCATCAATCCGTCCTGCCAGGTCAGCGCAAGATAGAACAGCCGCGACGTCGCCTCCTCCTGCACCCAGTCGCCGTAGCACGCCTGCAGCAACGCGACCGTGCGGCGCAGCGGCGCCTCCCACTGATCGCGCACGTCGAGTGCAAACGGCGCTTCGACACCGAGATCGACGATGCCGTCGAACGGCCCCGACTGCACGACGAACGCGCCAGCGGCGGACGCCGGATCCACGTCGTCGGCCGGTGCGAACACAACCGGCTTCGCACACGCGCGCGTGAGCGCCGCCACCACGCGCTCGACCGTGCGGCCGAGGCCGTTGACGATCGCGATCCGCTTGCCGCCCAGCTCGGCCGCCGGCAGCTCGGGCAGCGGCTCGATCTGGACCGGCCGCCAGGTGAAGCGGTGGGTCGGCGCGTCGTGGGCGTCAGCGCCGGTGTCGTGCGGTGCCGCGGGTGCCGTCGCATCGCGTTGCAGAAACGCCAACACGCCCGGCGCGAGCGCCGGTCCGGCGGCAAGCCCGAGCCCGACAGCCGGTGACGCGCTTGCCGTCGGCTCGCCGCCGGACGTCGGCGCCTGCGCCTGCGCGCCCGCGAACGGACACGCCGCACCGTGCGAAGCAGGCGCGTGCGCGTCGTGCCTCGCCTGCGCGGCGCCCGCCCGCTCGCGTGACCTCGGCCGCGCGACCAGTTGGATCCCGTCGCGCGGGCGCAACGAAATCGTCGCGCCGGTGTCGAGCGAACGACCGGGCACCGCGCTCAGGTCGACATGCTGCGCGACCACCGCGATCAGCACGCGCATCTGCAGCAGCGCGGTCTGATAGCCGATGCACTTGCGCATTCCGCCGCCGAATGGGAAATACGCATACTTGTGCCGCTCCGGCGCGTGCAATCCGAAGTTCTCCGGATCGAATGCGTCCGGGTTGGCCCACAGCGCCGGATGACGATGCGTGACGTACGGCGACATGAATACCGACGACCCGGCCGGCATGTGATATCCGCCGATCTCGTCGTCGTCGACCAGGTCGCGCGTGAAGCCCCAGATCGGCGGATAGAGACGCAGGATCTCGTCGACGGTCTGCACCAGATACGGCAGGCGCGCGATGTCGCCGGCGTCGGGCGCGCGGCCGCCGAGCACCGAATCGAGCTCGTCACGCAGCCGGCGCAGCACGTGCGGATGCTGCGCGAGCGCGTACAGGCCCCACGCCATGCCGCTGCCGGTGGTCTCGTGGCCGGCGAGGAACACCGTCATCACCTCGTCGTGCACTTCGCGCTCGGTCAGCGGCGCGCCCGTGTCGGGGTCGCGCGCGGTGAGCAGCAGCGAGATCACGTCGCTCGGCTCACTGCGCCCCGCCTGATGCTCGGCGACGATCGCATCGATGATCGTGTCGATGCCGCGCCGCGCGTGCGCGACCCGGCGATTGAACGGCGTCGGCATCCAGCGCGGCACGAAGTCGTTCATGTTGCCCTGCGGCATCATCGCCTCGATGCCGAAGCGCACGGCCGGCCCGACCGCGTCCGCGTGCCGCGAAATGTCGGCGTTGAACAGCATCAGCCCGAGCATGCGCAGGCTCACGCGCATCATTTCCTCGACGACGTCGAACGGCGCATGCGCGGGCTGCTTCAGCCAGCGCTCGACGAGCGCGAGCGCCGCGTCGCCGACGGCGGCCGTATGCGACTCCACCTGCCTGCGGTGAAAAAGCGGCTGCACGACGCGCCGGTGACGCCGCCAGAACTCGCCGTCAGTCGTCAGCAGGCCGTCGCCGAAGAACATCTTGAAGTTGTCGTAGAAGCGGCCGCGCACGTAGTTGCGGTGATTCTCCTGCAGCACGTGCTGGACGCCGTCCGGATGCGCGAGCGCATGGGTCAGGAACGGGCCCAGCCGGTTGCGGGCGATGTCGCCGTACTGCTGCTGCAACTTCAGCAGCATCGTGACGGGATTACGCTTGTATTCCGCGAGATTGCCCATCACGACGCTGCCGCGCGGGCCGGGTGCGAGACGCTTCATGCTCATGCGGACACCTGTTCGGAAGCCGCGTGCGCGGCGAGTTGCGCATCGATCTCGCCGCGCGCGGCAAACGCACCGGTCACCCGGTGGACGTAGCCGATCACGATGCCCGTCACGTCGCGCATCTGCATCAGGATCCTGCCGTCCGGGCGCACCGCGACGAACCGGTTGCCGCTGCTCGCCGGCCCTTCGAGCGCGAACGCGCGCGGCGTCACACGCAGCGCGATCGACGCGTGACGGCTCGACAGCTCGCAGTCGTTGCCGGCTTCGTACAGGTCGATGCGGCCGATCGACATCGGCGCCGCGAGCGGAATGTAATCGCCGGCGACATGATCGAGCGCCGCTACGCGCGCGAGCCCGTCGAGCAGGATGCTCGGCACCACGAAGCGCGAGAACACCGGATCTTCGGCCGGCACGTTCAGCCGGAAACGCGCCTGCTTGCCCGCATCGCTCATGCCGGTGTCGGTCGTCGACACGAACATGCCGGTCAGGCGCACGGGCGCCGCGTCGAAGTGGTACGGATCGGCCACCGGCGTGAATGCGCCGCCCGACGGCTCGCTCCATACGGGCGCCGGCGCATACGCTGCGGCCAGGCGCACGGTGATCTCGAAGTGCGGCTTGTCGCGCACGAGCAGCTGGCCTCCCGGCGCCAGGACGTCGCCGGCAATCCGCACGTGCACGAGCACGGCGTCGCCGTCGCGCGATGCGATCCGCGCGTGAATGCGCTTCACACTCGGCCGCTTCGCGTCGTAGACGCGCAGGAAGTGCAGGAACCGCGCGTCCGCGAACCCGACGACCTTGAGCCCGGGCACGAGCCGCAGCGCGGCCTCCGCGGCCACTTCGGGCACGAACGTGCCGGGCAGCGTCGGAAACCCGTTGACGACGTGATGCTGCAAGTACGCGTCACGGTCGAGATCGAACACGCGCTCGAAGGTCACGCTGTCGTCGGTGCGCGCGAGTTCGGCGCCCAGATAGAAATCCGGCTCGCGCGACGCGGCGACAGCCGGTGCCGCTTCATCGAGATCGAAGTAGCCGGGCAGATGCGTTTCGATCGCACGCCGCTCGGCATCGCCCAGGTGCACGGACATCGCCGCACGCTCGCCGAGACCGAGTTCGCGCATGAAGTGATGCTGCCCTTCCGCGGTTCGCATGCTCGTGAACAGGCCGCTCTTCTCGAGAAACGCACGCGTGACCGGGTTCGAGCCGAGCCCCACCGAGCGCCACAGTGTCCAGCCGATCGTGAACTCGTCGTGGCCGAGCGCCGCGCGGTGATACGACGCCTGCGTGTTCAGGAAATCGTTGCCCGACGCGTAGTCGGTTTCGCCCGCCTGGCCCGTCAGGCCGATGAACGACCCGAAGTTGCACCACAGCCGCGGCTGCCGCGCACCGAACGCGTTGCGCAGGTTCCAGTAGCCGCGCACCTTGATGTCGCGCACCGCGACGAAATCGCCGAGCGACTTCACGAGCACCGACGCGGAACGATTCAGCCCGGCCGCGTTGACCAGCAGGTCGACGCGCGACTCGCGCGCGAGAATCGTGTCGATGGCCGTACGCACGCTGTCGGGATCCAGCACGTCCGCGCGCAGGTACGTCACGCGATGCGCGCCGCTGAATGCGCGCATCGCCTCGATGTTCATGCATGCGGTGCGTGCGTCGGCGCGCCGCTCGAACGCGCGGATGATCGCCGGCAGCGGCCGTTCCGGATGCAGCGCCTTTTGCTGGCGGATGTAGTCGGGGCGGCTCTTCGCGAACGCTTCGTCGTCCTTCGCGAGCAGGTCGGCATCGATGTCGTCGAGCGCGCTGCTGCCGATCAGGTACAGCGTCGGGCGCACGTACGCGGCCAGCGTCTTCATCAACTCGCCGGTGATCCCGCGCGCGCCGCCCACGGCGACGACGACCGCGTCCGGGCCGAGCGACAGGCGCTCGTCGGCGCGCAGTTCGCCCGCGTCCTCGATCACGCGCGGCGTGCGGCGACGGCCGCCGCCCAGTGCGACGACCGGCAGCCAGTGGCGTGCGCCGCTTTCGCGCTCGGCTTCGCGCAGCGCGTCGGGCAGCACGGGTGTATCGGTCAGCACCGCCACCGGGCGCGCTTCCGGCATCTCGATCGCGAGCGCCTTCACGAGACCGGTGAAGAGGCCCGCATCCGGATGCGGCACCTCGCCGGCAAGCGCATCGAGCAGCAATGCGACGAACGTGCCGTCACGCTTGAGCGCGGCATGGCAACGCTTGATTGCGAGGAAGGCGAGATCGTGCAGCGCGAGCCGCTCGGGCGAGGCGGGTGCCGCGGCGCCCGGCGCGAGCGTGCCCGTGTCGAGCGACGTGAGCACGCGCACGTGGCCGATGTCGTCGGGCAGCCCGTCGAGCACCGTTTCGTCGATCCGCTCGATCCAGTGCCAGCCGGGCCGGCGCGCGGCGAACGGACGCGTCGACAGCACCACGCAGCCGGCGCCCGGATCGGCCTGCGCGGCCAGCGCGTCGGGCATGTCGGTGACGATCAAGCAGCGCGGCGCGATGAATGGCGTCGAGCGCCCCGCCGGCCGCCACGGCGCATCGCGCCATTCGATCCGGTATCGCGCAACGCCGAGCGGTTCGCCGTCGGCCGCGACGCCGGTCCGGCGCAGCGCGCCGGGCAGCAACGTGCCGGGCGCAGCGACTGCGGTCGGCGCTGCCTGCACCGGCTGCACCGGCGGGGCCGCGGATTGCGGCTCGCGCGGTTCATGCGGCGGGGCCGCTTGCGCGGCGGCCGGTTCGCACGCGACGTGCAGCGCATAGCGCAGGCGGTCGCCGCCGCTGTCGCGCGCCAGCGTCGTGTCGGTCGTACGAACCACGAGCGCGCGAAGCACGTCGATCGCTGAATCTGCGCCCGCGTACGTGACCGCACGGCCCGTCGCGTCGCACGGGGCGGCCGGCTCGACCGCGGCACGCGCGTCGCCGCCGCCGACCACCGCGAGCACCGGCAGCCCCTCGGCCCGTGCGCGTCGCGCGGTCGTCACGGCGAACAGCACGATGCCCTCCGCGAGCGGCAGCCCGAAGGCCGGACTCACCTCCTCCGCGACGTTGCCGTTGATTCCGCCGACGATCGCCATGTCGAGCTCGCCGCTGCACAGGAAGCGCTCGGCCGCCTCGAATGCGGCCAGCGTCGACGCGTGGCCCGCATCGACCGTCATGTTCATCCCGTGCAGATCGTGGTAGTTCGCGACGCGTGCCGGAATCACGTTCGGCATCATCCCGGGGAACGAGTTTTCGGTGGTCGGCGCGACGAGTCGTTGCGTCGTCTCGCGCAGGCCGTTCAACAGGCGTTCGGTCTGCGCGTGCTCGTCCGGCCGCGTCGCGGCGAGCACCGCCGTCGAGATGTCGTCGAGATAGCAGCGGCTCGCATACAGCGCCGCGTTGCGCGTGGGGCCCATATGTCCCATCACGAGCCCGATCGTGTCCGCATGCGCGCCCCAGAACGTGCCGAGGCGTTCGCGCAGATCGTGCGCGGCGTCGAGCGCCATCAACTGGCAGCGGTCGAGCGCGCGCAGCACGGCCGGCGGCATCTTCACGCGCGCGAAACTCGGCAGCGGATAGCCGATTCCGAAGCTCGCATCGGGCGCACGGCCTTCGCCGCGAAGCCACGCCGCGACCTGCGCGTCGCCGTCGAGGCCGGGAAACTTCGCCGCCCACCCGACGATCGCGAGCGGTTCACGCCTGAAGCGGCCGCTCGCCTCGCCGGCAGGCAGATCGGCGCGGTACTCCGACACGATCAGGTGACCGTTCGTGCCGCCGAATCCGAACCCGGACACCGCCGCGACGCGCGCCGAATCGCGCCGCACCGGCCACGACACCGGCGCCACAGGAATCCGCAGACTGGTGCCGCCGATGTCGAATTCCGACGGCGGCTCGCTGAAGCGGTGCTGCGGCGGAATCACCTGATGCCGCAAGCCGAGCAGCACCTGGATCACCGATACGACGCCCGCCGCCCAGCCCGTATGCCCGACCAGCGACTTGTTCGACGTCACGTGCACCGGACGATCGCGCCGGATCGCGTCGCGCAGGCTCTGGAATTCGGCGAGATCGCCGGCCGGCGTGCCGGTGGCGTGCGCGACAACCCAGTCGACGTCGGCCGGCACCGCCGCAGTGCGCGCGTACGCGCGGTCGATCGCGATGCGCTGGCCGGACGAGTTCGGCGCGTAGATCGCCTTGCCCTTGCCGTCCGACGACGAGCCGAACGATTTGAGCACGCCGAGAATGCGGTCGCCGTCCGCGCGCGCCCGTGCGACGCGCTTCAGGATCACGACGCCCGCGCCGTCCGCGAACAGCACGCCGTCGCAGTCGCGATCGAGCGGCCGCACCTCGCCGCTGCGCGACAGCCCGTGCAGCTTCGAAAACAGGATCGAGCCGCGCGGAGCGAGCGCGAATGCGCCGCCGCATGCGACCACGTCCTGCTTGCCGAGCAGCAGCGCCTTGATCCCGAGGTCGATCGAATACAGCGACGACGAGCACGCGGTGTCGACCATCATGTACTGCGCGTCGTCCGGCAGCACGCCCTTCATCGCGTTCAGGCCGACACGGTGCGGGAAGAACGATGCGAGATCGCCCGCGCCGCGCGCATAGCGCGCACTCAGCACCGCATCGATCGCGGCCACGCGGCGCGCGCGCTCCGCCGCGTCGACGCCGGCGTCGATCAGCACCGCGTTCAGCCGCGCGCGTGCGGCGGCCAGCACCATCCCTTCCTCGAGATGCTGGCTGCCGTCCGCCGTGTAGCCGACGAGGAACGCGACGCGATCGGCATCGCGCAGCGTCACGCCCTCGAGCGACTGGCACAGCGCGTGGCGCAGCCACAGCGTCGTGAGTTCGCGCGGTGCGGTGCCGGCGTCGAGCTCGGCGCGCACCGTCGCGCACGGTTCGAACTGCTCGATGAAGACCGAGCGCGACTGATAGCTCTTGTCTTGCGCCGACGTATCGGGCGAATAGAACGAGCGGTAATCCCACCGGTCCGGCGGCACGTTGCCGAACAGCTCCGGGCCGTCCAGCAGCGCGCGCCAGAACGCGTCCGGATCGCTCGCGCCGGGCAATGCGACGCCCATGCCGACCACGGCGATGTCGTCACTGTCCGGCGCGTCGTCGGCCGGCGCGGCCGTACTTTCCGCCGGCGCCTCAGCCGGTTGCGCCACGGCGGCCGCCGCCGGTTCGGCACTCGCCCATTCGGCGCGAGGCGACAACCCCTCGCTGCACAGCGACAACCCGCCGTCCGCGACGACCACCTGCCCGGTAATCCAGCGCGCGGCATCCGACGCGAGAAACACGACGAGATCGGCGAGGTCTTCCGCGCGCGCGAGCCGCTTCAGCGGCGTCGCCGCGATGCTCGAACGCTTGGTGTTCTCCGGGTCCGGAAACTGCGCGGCGACGTCACCGTCGATCAGCGTCGACGATGCGCCGTTCACGCGAATGTCGCGGCCCGCGTATTCGACCGCGAGATAGCGCGTCAACGATTCGAGCGCCGCCTTCGCGGTGCCGACGACGAGATAGTTCGCGGGCACGAGCGTCGCGCCCACCGACGATACGTTGACGATCGCGCCGCCGCCCGAGCGCGCCATCAACGCCGCGGCGCGGCGCGCGCACCAGAACGCGCCCTTCAGGTTGGTGTCGAGCGCGCGATCGAAATGCTCGGCGCCGATCTCGTCGACACCGAGCAGCGCGCCGGACGCCGCATTGTTGACGAGCACGTCGAGGCGCCCGTAGCGCCGTTCGATCTCGTCGAACATCCGGTCGACCTGCGCCTGCTGCGCGACGGACGCGCGGATCACGTCGACGGTCGCGCCGAGCGCGCGCAGTTCGTCGGCCGTCTCCTTCGACGCGTCGAGCGAATGGAAGAAATTCAGGATCACGTGCGCGCCCTGCTCGGCGAACCGCCTGCAGATCGCCTTGCCCACGTTTTTCGCACCGCCCGTCACGAGAACGAGCTTGCCGCGCATGCTGGTATTCGACATGGATCGCCTGCCTTTCGATAACTTTTGATGACGGGCAGGGCCCCCCTGCCGACCAACGTTTCGACCCGCCGCCGTCAGGCGGCCGCCTTTCCCTGGTTCTCGTAGACGAAATCGACGATCTGCCCCATCGCCTTGAAATCGCCGCTGCGGAAATTCGCGGGCAGCGGCGGCAATGCGTAGCGTGTCGTGATGCGCTGGATGATCTCGGTCTGCTTGACGGAGTCGATGCCGAGCTCGGCTTCCAGCTCGATCGATTCGGAGAACACCTCGGCCGGATATTCCATCGCCTGCGCGTAGATATCGACGAGTTCCGAGAACAGCTGCTCGCGCGGCACGTGTGCGGGGCGCGCCGCCGATGCCCCGGGTGCCGCGACCGCCGTCATGGCCACGCCCGGATCATGCGGCGCCGACGGCGCCGGAACCGCCGTCAGCGCGGGCCCGCCCACGGCCGCGAGGCGCGGCGCAGACGCGGCGATCGGGCCCGGCTGCGGCGCGATCGGCGTGGGTGCCGGTGCGGCGCCGGCCGGTGCCGCGTTTGCCACGTCGAACGCGTGACGCAGTTCGCCCTTGAGCCAGTCGACGATGTGCGGTCCACGCGCATGCCAGAACGCGTCGAAACCGGAGCCTGCATTGCCGATGCGAATATCGTCTTTCATGATGCTGTCCTCCTGGAAATAACGGGTGATCGTCGTGACGACGCTCGATTCCTCTGCCTCGTTCGACGGGCCGCCGAACGTCCTGACCGCGCCGGGCCCCGCGATGCGCACGACGATGCGCGCCAGCGCATTGAGCGCGCCGCATTCGACATATCGCGCGATGCCGTCCGCGCGCGCGGCGCGAATCGCGTCCGCAAACCGCACCGGCAGCACGAAATGCGATGCGAGCCGCGCCCCCGGATCGTCGATGCTGCTGTAGCGGCGGCCGAGAATCGGCGAATACACCGGAATCGCAAGCGGGACGGGACGGTATGCGGCAAGCCGCGCGGCGAACTGCATGCGCGCGCCAGCCAGATCGGGGTGATGAAAGCCGTACGGAGACCTGAGCGTCTGCGCAGCGACGCCGTGCGCCGCGCACGCTGCGACAAAACGTTCCAGCGCGTCGCGCGGGCCGGACACGACGGTCTGCGATGCGTGGTTCTCGACCGCGACGCAGACGTTGCGCACCGCGTGCGTGATCGCGCTCGAGTCGATCAGCGCGCGCGTCGCGTCCGCGTCCGCGGCGATCGCGGCCATCATGCCGTCGGCCGGCGCGGCTGCCTGCAGCGAGGCGATCCGGTCGCACACGATCCGCGCGCCCTGCTCGATCGAATACATGCCGCCGCACACCAGCGCCGCGATCTCGCCGAAGCTGTGTCCGATCAGCACGTCGGGCCTGACGCCGCACGCATGCAGCACGCCAAACATCGCGACCGACGTGCCGAAGATGCCGAGCTGCAACAGGTCGGGCGCTTCGCGCAACCACGTGTCGAGGCCCGCATCGTCGCGCCACAGCGCGCCCGTCAGCGGACGGCCGAGCCGTTCGCGCGCGACCGCGTCGATCGTGTCGAGCACCTGACGCACGCTGCGGTGTTCGCGGCCCAGTTGTCGCAGCGCGCCCGCATAGAACGCCCCCTGTCCCGGGAACAGGAACGCGCAGCCGCGCGCCTCCGCAACAGCCGCGTTCAGCCCGGCGTCGTTCAACCCGCGTCGTTCCATAATCCCAACCTCCCAAGGCTCTCGGCCAGCTTCAGTCTCGCGGTCCGCCATTTCGACACCGCGAGCACGCGCTGCCGGCGCGCATCGGCGAGCGCCGACTGCGCGTTCAGCAGATCCGTAAACGTGCCGACCCCGGCCTTGTAGCGCCCGCGCGCGATGTCGAGCGAATGCAGCGCGGTGTCGAGCAGATGCTGCGAGTTGTCGAGGTTCGCCGTGTCGGTCTGCAGGCTCTGGTAACTCTTCCACACGTCGAGCGACACCTGTAGTTCGGTATTGCGCACGTCGGCTTCCTGCGCGTCCGCCTGCGCCTTTGCCTCCGCGATCCGATACCCGGACGCGAACCCCTCGAACAACGGTATCGAGATCTGGATGCCGATCGAATTGCCGCGACTGCTCTGCAACTGGAACAGCGAAGGCTGCTGCTGGTATGACGGGTTGTTGCGCGAGAGGCTGCCCGTCAGCGAAATCGTCGGCAGCGACTGCGCGCGCACCGTGCGGATCTGGTCGCGCGCCGCGTCGAGCTTCGCGCGCGCGGCGACCAGCTTCGGGTGATCGCGCTTCGCTTCAGCGATCAGGGTCGCGACGCCGCGCGTGAAGTCGTCGCGATCGGGCGACGGGTCCGCGTCGGCGATGCGCAGCGGCGTGTCGGCGTCGACGCCGAGCGTCGTCGCGAGCGTGCCGATCGCGTTCTGCAGGTCGCCCTCCGCGCTCACGCGGTCGAGCAGCGCCTTGCGATAGGTCGTCTGCGCCTGCAACGCGTCGCCGAGCGTGCCCGCGCCGCCGTCGTGTCGCGCGCTTGCTTCGGCGAGGCTCTCCTGGGCCGCGTGTTCGACCGCCTGCGCGGCCTCGAGCGCCGCCTGCGCGTCGCGCAGCGCGTAGAACGCCTGCGCCGCGTTGTAGAAGACGTTCTGCAGTGCGTCGTCGTGCGTCGCGTTGGCCGCGCGCAGCAACGCGCGCGCACGGTCGAGGTTCGCGCCGCGCTTGCCGAAGTCGAACAGCACCCAGCTCAGGTTGAGCATGCCGTAGCGGCTGGTACTGCGCTGCCCGTTCGAAAAATCCCCGGTGTAGGTCGTGTTCACGTTGTCGCGCTCGATGCCGGCCGTCGCATTCAGCGTCGGCAGGTACGCGGCCTTCGACACGCCGACCTCGGCCGTCGCCGCGCGCGCGTCCGCCCACGTGCGGCTCAGTTGCGGATGCGTACAGATCGCCTGCAGGATCGCGTCCTCCAGAGCCAGCGGCCGGTCGTCGATGCGCCGTGCGCCGCACGCGGTGGCCGACACCATCGACCCGGCCTGCGTCGCCGCGACGTCGTCGCGCGTGCGATAGACGTCGAGCATCAACTGCGCGCACGCGGGCGGCGACGCCGCCGCGAGCGCGACGGCAGCCAGCACGATGACGAATGGTCGTTTCATCATTTACCGTCCTGCGACCGGCTGTACCGGGCCGGCATCGTGCGTCGCCTGTTGCGTCGCAGCCGGCACGCCGGCGGCCGACTTCGCCGCCGCCGCACGCATGGCTGCGGTCGACTGGTCGAGCACGACCTTCCCTCCCTGCAGCATGATCACGCGCTGCGCGGACGCGATCGTCTCCGGCCGGTGCGCGACGATGAGCCGTGTCATCGCGAGCTGCGTGACGGCCGCGTTGACCTGCATCTCGCGCTGAATGTCGAGATGGCTGGTCGCTTCGTCGAGCACCAGGATGCGCGGCCGCTTGTACAGCGCACGCGCCAGCAGCACGCGCTGCTTCTGGCCGCCCGACAGCACCGTGCCCATGTCTCCGACGAGCGTGTTGTAGCCCATCGGCATCGCCGCGATGTCGTCGTGCACGGCTGCGACGCGCGCGCATTCGGCCACCCAGCGCGGGTCCGCTTCGGGGTCGAAGAAGCTGATGTTGTCGGCGATCGAACCCGCGAACAGCACGTCGTCCTGCAGCACCGTGCCGACCAGCCGGCGCAACCGCTCGATGCCGAGCCGCGCCACGTCGAGCCCGCCGATGCGCACGGCGCCGCTCGTCGGCTCGTGAATCCCGAGCAGCACGCTGATCAGCGTCGTCTTGCCGCAACCCGACTGTCCGACGATCGCGACCGATTCGCCCGCCGCGATCATCGCGCTGACGCCGTCCAGCACCAGCGGCTCGCCGTCCGCATAGCGGAACGACAGCGCGTCGATCTCGATGCCGGCATCGAGCGCGTCCGCCTCGCCCGGCACGTTGCGCAGGCTCGCGTCGGGTTCCGCTTCGGCGAACACGATGTCGGCCAGCCGCTCGCCCTGCAACTGCAGCATCTTGACCTCGAAATACTTGTCGATCAGGCTGCCGACCCGGCTGTCGAACTGACTCTTGTACGCGTTGAACGCCATCAGCACGCCGACCGTGAACTGGCCGTCCATCACCATCCGCGCGCCGAGCCAGATGACCAGCACGTTCTCGATGCCGAACAACAGCCCGTTGAGCTGCTGATAGAAGATCTGCAGCTTCTGCACGTGCAGGCTCGCGTTGACCTGCTCGACCAGCAGCGTAATCCAGCTCGCGCGACGCTCCATCTGGCGGTTGAACAGCTTGATCGTCTTCACGCCGCGCACCGTCTCGAGGAAATGGCTCTGCTGCTTGGCCGCGTGCACGATCTGGTCCTCCGTCGCGCGCCGCAGCGGGGCGTACCACAGCCACCGTACGAGCGCGTACAGCGCCATCGCCGCCAGCGCGACGAGGCCGAGCACACGGCTGTAGACGAACATCATCGCGAGTGTGACGAGCGTCATCAGCCCGTCGATCACCGCGCCGAGAAACGACGTGGTCAGCGTCTGCTGGATCGTGTCGATCGAGCCGAAGCGCGACACGACGTCGCCGAGATGGCGCCGTTCGTAATAGCGCACCGGCAGGCTCAGCAGATGCGTGAACACGTTCGCGCGCC
This sequence comes from Burkholderia sp. 4NA327C6, assembly GCF_005502655.1. Taxonomy (NCBI): domain Bacteria; kingdom Pseudomonadati; phylum Pseudomonadota; class Betaproteobacteria; order Burkholderiales; family Burkholderiaceae; genus Burkholderia; species Burkholderia sp. 4NA327C6. The sequence goes on from NZ_SCNZ01000039.1 coordinate 68,519, forward strand.
ATTGAATGTTGAGCGTGACGCCGACGTACATCAGCGCCCACGCGCGAATCGCGCCGGTCGCCTGCTGCATCAGCAGCAACAGGCCGAAGCCGAGTGCGAGCACCGTCAGCAGATCGCGATCGGCGCTGACGATCACCTCGTCGATCACCCACTGCAGGAAAAACGGCTGCACGAGCATGAAGATTTCGAGCGCAATCGCCAGCAGCAGGATCTGTGCGAGCGATCGCGACAGCCCCGACACCGGGCCCAGCAGTTCGCGCAACTTGACCGCCGGCCGCGCCGCGCGCGGCGCGAAACCGGAGGTCGGCCACAATTCAAGCGCGACGCCGGTGAACGCGCGCGAGACGTCGGCGAGCGAGATCTTGCGGATGCCGTGCGACGGATCGTGAATCGTCGCGGTCTTGCCGTTCACTTCCTTCAGCACGACGAAGTGATTGAAGTTCCAGTGGAGCAGGCACGGCAGGCGCAACTGGCCGAGCTGATCCATGTCGAGCTTCACCGCGCGCGTACCGAGCAACAGCCGCTGCGCGACCTCGATCACGCGTCCGAGCCCAGCCCCCTTCAGCGATACGGGAAATTGCCCGCGCAGCGTCGCGAGATCCACGTGGTGGCCGTGATAGCCGGCCACCATCGCGAGACAGGCGAGGCCGCATTCGGCAGCTTCGGTCTGCAGGACCATCGGCAGCTTGCGGCCGAGGCCAAACGAAAGTCGATCGAGTAATGCCATGCGCGTGCTCGTCAGAGTTTGCCGGTCAGGCTATACAGCGGCTCGAGCACCCACTCGTACAGGCGCCTGCGTTCCTGCAGGATGTCCGCCTGCAGCGTCATGCCGGCCTGCAACGGTTGTTTCGCGCCGTACGCGGTCACGTGCTGCGCGTCGAGCGCGACGATCACGCGGTAGAAGGTCGCGTCGCGCTGCTCGCCGGGCGTAGCCGCCGGGCCGCCGTCGTTCGCGAGTTCGGTTGCCGACAGCGCCGTACGCGCGATCGACACGACCGTGGCCGGGTACTGGCCGAACTTCTGGTAAGGGAATGCCTGGTAGCGAACCCGCACCGGCTCGCCGACCCGCACGAAGCCGATCGCCGCGCTCGGCACGAACAGGTGCGCCTGCCAGTGCGCGCCGCCCGGCACGACGCTCGCGAGCGGGCGGGACGTATCGACCGACTGGCCGACGTCGGCGATCGCGGCCGTCACGATGCCCGCCTCGGGCGCGGTGACGACGATCCGGCGCTTCGCCTCGCTTTCGATCAGGTTCTGGTCGACGTCGATCACGTTGCGGCCGATCTGCGCGAGCTGGTTCTGCTGCTTGAAGCCGAGCCCCGCCAGTTCGTTGCTCGCCTCGGTGAGCGACTGCAGCGTCGATGCCCGGTCGCGCAGCAACCCGTTCAGCTTCGACTGCTGGTCGAGCAGGTCGGCCTCGCGCTGCTGCGCCTGGTCCTTCGAGATGTAATCCTGCGCGAGCAAGCCGCGATAGCGCGTGGCGCCATCGGCCGCGATCGACGTGCGCAGCCGCTGGGCCGCGAGCTGGTCGTCGATTTGCGCGAGTGCGCCTTTCAGGTTCGCGATCTTCGCGCGCAGCGTGTCGCGCTCGTCCTGTTGCAAACTGCGCGTCTTGTCCATTTCCGACAGCAGAGACGCCTTGCGCTGCTGCGCCTGCGCGATCAACGCGGCCTGCGTCGCGCCCTGCGCCGCACTTTGCAGGTCGGTCGACACCGCATACAGCGTCTGTCCGCGCGTCACGTGCTGCCCTTCCTTCACGTCGCGCTCGACGACGATACCCGGCTGCAATGCATAAACCTTGACCAGCCCCGAATCCGGCATCACCACCCCGGCGACCGTCGTGCGCCGCGTATACGTGCCGAACGTGAAGAACAGCACCACGCAGGTCGCCATGACCATCGCCGCGACCGTCAGCAGCGTCGTCGACAGCGGGCGCACCAGCACGATGTCGCCCAGCACGCGCCTGCGTTGGGCCTGTGCCGCTTCAGAACGAAAGAGACCGAACTCCATCTTCGCCAACGTATCGCCAAATATCGGAATCAGCGCTCATCCCGCTTCCACGCGCGGGAACGGGCACAAGCGATCCGGTATACAAAGAAGACCCGTGCATACCGGATCGTCGGTTCCATCGTCTGGAAACGCGGCGATTGCCGCGTTGCCTCAACGCGGGTGCCTTAGTACTGCGGGCCGCCGAACAGGCCGTCGAGCAGGTTCACGGCGGCGGTCGTGATCGTTTCGCCGATGTTGTAGGCCTGCTTGACCGGCGCCGCGAAAATGCCCAGCGTCAGCGCATTGCCGATGTTCTCGGCGGTGCTGCCAGCCCATTCGATGACGTTGCCCAGCGCGGACGGGATGCCCGGGCCGCTGTAGTAGCCGCCGGAAACTTGTGCGATTTCCTGATGATTCAGTTCTTGCATTGCATTTCTCCAGATTGAGAATGCTAGATAACCCATCTAGCGAGGCATCGAACGACGCCGCAATTGCGACGTGGATCAATACGTTAAACACCTGTTATTTTCCGGTGACGCAACCAAATCGCTTTAACCCGATTGAATTAATCCAATCACCGAATGACGAGCACGATCCCGTCGAATCGAAAGTATCGATCGACCGTTTCGTTTTATGCCCGCCTTCAATCGCTACCCGATCGGCCCGCCCTGTCGACAGGCGATTAAACCCCTGCCCGCCCGGCGTCCGGCACGACAATTCGGAACATGCGCGCCATCACTCATCGGCGCCGCAACGTCGCGCACGCCATGAAAAAGGAAAATGAATATCAGCCCGAGGATCGACCTGAAATGATTAAACGCTAATGCCATTCATCGAAAGAACCGATTTCTTTACAACACTGAATTCGACGCGCCAATGATCGGTTAATTTTCGGACGCTCTTTGTACGATACCGCACCATGGGGCAAACCCGATGTCCGCAGGCGATTTATTCTATTTTCATTGATAATGCGGAGCTCGAATGCCGTGATTGAAACCCGGCAGTTGATTCCGGATGGCACGGGCCCGGGTGGTTGAATCACGGGCGGAATTCGTCGAGCTGGCATGCCGATACACGGCGTGAATGAACGGCATGCGATGAGGCGGGCCGCCAGGAAACACGCGCCGGGGGCCATCCGGCCGTCCCGGCGCTCAACGTGTCGTTACCCCGCTTTCGGCTTCGCGAGCTGATCGGCAACCGGCAGGCTGCGGATGCGCGTGCCGGTCGCCGCGAAGATCGCATTGGTCAGCGCCGGCGCAACGGGCGGCAGGCCCGGCTCGCCCACACCGCCGAGCGGCGTCGCAAAATCGTCCGGCGCGACGAGATGCACGCGGATTTCGCGCGGCGCCTCGTTCATGCGCAGCACCTGGAAGCCGTTGAAGTTGCTCTGCTCCGGATGGCCGTCCTTGAACGTGATCTCGCCGTGCAGCGCGATGCCGAGCCCCATCACCACCGCGCCCTCGAGCTGCGAGCGTACACGCTCCGGATTGACCTGCGGCCCGCAGTCGATCGCGATGTCGACTCGCGGCACCGTGATCTTGCCGTCGGCATCGACCTGCACCTCGCACACCGCCGCCGTGTACGACACGAAGCTGCGATGCGCGGCAATGCCGAGCCCGTGGCCCTTCGGCAGCTTGCGCCCCCAGCCTGCTCCGCGCGCGACCGTCTCGACCACACGCCGCAGCCGGCCGGTATCGATCGGATACAGCGCCGGATCCTCGCCGTAATTCGCGTTCTTCACCGTGATGTGCGGCTCGAAACGCCGCGCGGGCCCGATCAGTTCAAGCAGGAAATCCTTCGGGTCGCGACCGGCCTCGTGCGCCAGCTCCGACACGAAACTCTGGATACCGAACGCATGCGGGATGTTGTAGACCGAGCGGAACCAGCCGATCCGCGTGTGCGCTTGCGCGGCCGGATTCTCGATCCGCACGTTCGGAATCGCGAACGGCAGGTCTGCGATGCCCTGCGCGAGCTCGCCCGGCTGCTCATGCACGATCCCGGCCCTGAACGTCGACTGGATCGACGGCGCGACCGTGCGATGCTGCCATGCGACCACCTTCCCCGATGCATCGATCCCGCCGTCGAACGCCTCGAGCGACACTGCGTGGAAATAGTCATGCGCGATGTCATCCTCGCGCGTGAACGTCAGCTTGACGGGCGCGCCCGCTGCCTTCGACAGCAACGCCGCCTCCACCACGTAGTCGGGCTTCGACTTCCTCCCAAAACCGCCGCCGAGCAGCGTCACGTTGACCGTCACGCGTTCCGTCGGCAACCCGAGCGCCTTCGCGACCTCGTCGCGCGTGGTCTGCGGCGCCTGCGTGCAGGTCCACACTTCGCAGCGGCCGTCGGCCACGCGTGCAACGGCCGCGGGCGGCTCCATCGTCGCGTGCGCGAGATGCGGGATGTAGTACGTCGCGCGCACGCGCTTCGCGGCGCCGGCCAGCGCCGCCGCTGCATCGCCGTCGTTGCGGATCACGTCACCCGGTTGCGCGGCAGCCGCTTCGAGCGTCTCGCGATACGCGGCGGAATCGTAGTTCGCGTTGGGCCCGCCCGTCCAGTCGATCTTCAGTTGCGCGCGTGCCTGGATCGCCGTCCACGTATCGCGCGCGACGACGGCCACGCCGCCGAGCGGCTGGAAACCGGACGGCAGCGGTGTCGGCGCAAGCTGCACGACCTTGACGACACCCGGCAGCTTCTCCGCCGCCGATGCATCGAAAGATGCGACCGTGTCACCGTAGGCAGGCGGTCGCGCGACGACCGCATAGAGCATCCCGTCGAGCCGCGTGTCGATCCCGTAGTGCGCACGGCCGCCGACGATGTCGCGCCCGTCGATCAGCGCCGTTTCGCCCTTGCCGATATAGCGGAATTCGGCCGGCGCCTTCAGCGCCACCGTGGCCGGATCCGGCGTCGGCAGCGCAGCTGCCTTCGCGGCCAGTGCGCCGAAGCCGAGCTTGCGCCCGCTCTTCGTGTCGACGACCTCGTGCACCGTCGCCTTGACCTGACGCGCATCGACGCCCCACGCTGCGGCGGCCGCCTGTTCGAGCATCGTGCGCGCGGCCGCGCCCGCGCGGCGCAGCGCGGCGAAGCTCTGGCGCAGGCTGCGCGATCCGTCGGTGTTCTGGTTGCCGTAGCGCGGCTCGTCGCCCACGGCCTGCGCGACCTTCACGCGCGCCCAGTCGGCGCCCAGTTCGTCCGCCACCACGAGCGCGACGCTCGTGCGCACACCCTGCCCCATCTCGGACCGGATGCAGGTCACGGTGACCGTGCCGTCCGGTGCGATCGCGACGAACAGGTGCGGATCGTCGCGCAACCCGTGCGGCATCCCGGCGCCGCCGAATTGAGGATTCGCGCTGACGGGCGGCTGCACCGGCACGGCCGCGTGAACGAGCGACGGCACGCCGAACGCGAGCAGCAGCCCGCCGGAGGCGAAGCCGAGCAGCAGCGCGCGACGGCTTTCGTTATGAACGGAGAGTTCGGGCGCGCTCATGCGGCACCTCCGCGGCGTACAGCCAGGCGGATCGCAGCGCGAATGCGCGTGTAGGTGCCGCAGCGGCAGATGTTGCCGGACATCGCATCGTCGATGTCGGCGTCGGTCGGATGGGGATTCGTCTTCAGCAGCGATGCGGCCTGCATGATCTGCCCGGACTGGCAGTAGCCGCACTGCGCGACGTTCAGTTCCTGCCACGCCTGCTGCAGCGGATGATCGAGGTTCGTCGACAGTCCCTCGATCGTCGTCACACGCTTGCCGGAAGCGGCCGCGACCGGGGTGATGCACGACCGGATCGCAACGCCGTCGACGTGCACGGTGCATGCGCCGCACAGCGCCATGCCGCAGCCGAACTTGGTGCCGGTATGGCCGAGGACGTCGCGCAGATACCAGAGCAACGGCATGTCGGGATTGCCGTCGAAGTGCTGCTCGCTACCGTTGACGGTCAGCGTGATCATCGTTCACCTCCTGGTCGAGGCGCCCGCATCGCACCACGGGTGCCGGGTGGGGATTCGAACGGCGGAGGGTGCGCACTGCTGCGCCGGCCCGATGCCGTCTTGTGGACTGCTCCGCCGGCAGGACCGGCGATCAATGCATTGTTGTCGGTGCAGCTGGCCAAGGATGGCTATCGGGCATGCGATCCGGATTGATAGCGGGCCGCACCAGCCCGGATTCTGCCCCATGCAAACCGTCACTCAGGCAACGCGATCATGGCGGGACTGCCAGAAATGGCGGCTCGGATCGCAGCCCTTGCGTGCCACGTTCGGCCCCCGCGACTTCGACATTGCTCGGGGGCGCCACAATCGTATGCGGAATCGTCCGGGCTCCAACTCTAACTGATGTGCGGCGGTTTTGCGTCGCCGGTGCATATCGGTACGGGCGAGAGACAAACCGGGGGGATGTTGAAAGGGAATCGATGACGCACGACGTTTGCCATGCGAGCGGGACCGACTGACGCACACGTCGAGCGCCAGTGCTTCAAGCGGATTGAATGCGCTTCAATGGAATACCGACGCAGGCCGTGAACGATGGCGCGCCGGGTGACCCGGCACGGTTCCCGACCTGCGTGGCCTCGATCGGCGCTCGAGTGATCGCCGGGCATCCCGCTCGTACGGCATGCGGGCACCCACCATGCTCACGGCGATCGCAACGCCTGCAAGCCCAGCGTGAGCGCGTTGAACGGCATCTCCGACGCGCCCATCGAAAAGCTCGTCGCCTTCGTGGATACCCCCGGATTGCGCATCAGCGCGTGAACGATCCGCTCGCTCGCATGACCGTCGCCGTACGGATTGCTCGCGTGCGCCATTTCCCCGTACGCGCTGTCGCTGTCGAACAGACGCGACGCCTCCCACACGATCCGCTCCTGATCGGTGCCGACGAGCCGCGCGGTGCCGGCCTGGATGGCCTCGGGCCGCTCCGTCGTCTCGCGCGTGACCAGCACCGGCTTGCCCAGCGCGGGCCCTTCTTCCTGAATACCGCCCGAATCGGTGATGATGAAATGCGCGCGCGACATCAGGAATACGAACGACAGATACTCCTGCGGTTCGATCAGGTAGATGTTCGGCAGGTGGCCGAGCCGTGCGCGCGCCGGCTCCCGCACGTTCGGATTCATGTGCAGCGGATAGACGAACTGCGCGTCGGGATAGCGGTTCGCGAGCGTGCACAGCGCATCGCAGAAATGCTGGAACGGCTCGCCGAAACTTTCGCGACGATGCCCGGTGATCAACACGACGCGCCGCGACGGTTCGAGAAACGGAAACTGCCTCGCGACCTTCTCCGACAACGTCGTGGTGTGATCGAGCATGCGCTTGACCTCGTGCAGCGCATCGATCACGGTATTGCCGGTCAGCACGACCGCCCCGCCCGGTACCCCCTCGCTGAGCAGGTTGTCGCGTGCTTGCCCGGTCGGTGCGAAATGCCACGACGACACTGCGTCGGTCACACGGCGGTTCAGTTCCTCCGGCCAGGGCGACCAGATGTCACCACTACGCAAGCCGGCCTCCACGTGCCCGACCGGCAAATAGCGGTAGAACGCCGCGAGACTGACCGCGAGCGTGGTCGTCGTATCGCCGTGTACCAGCACGACGTCCGGACGCAATTCGTCGAACACGATGCCGATTGCCTGCAGAATGCCGGTCGTGACGTCGGTCAGCGTCTGACTTTGCCGCATCACGTTGAGATCGTAGTCGGGCTTGATGTCGAACAGCGTCAGCACCTGATCGAGCATTTCGCGGTGCTGCGCGGTCACGCATACCCTGGCGTCGACACCTGCTTGTGCCTTCAATGCACGCACCAGCGGTGCCATCTTGATGGCCTCCGGCCGAGTCCCGAACACAAGCAAAATCTTCTTCATCGTTATCCTCGTTGAGCCGTTTCGCGCTGAATGACCCCGCTCGTGGCGCGAAGCATGTATTCAGGCGGCACCTCCCGTACTCGCACGCGGTCGACACACTGCGGTGTCGCGGAGCGAGCGCGCCGCCCGGTTCGCTCGGTCTACGCCATGCGAATCGTCGTACTACCAGCATCCCGTTGCGCTTGATCAGTCACGTGATGATTCGTTCGTCGCTTGGCCATGCGTCGCGTCCGATCGTCACGTCCTTTCCTCTACAGCAATATTCAAACCAGCCGCCCCGCGACCGTATCCGGTTCAAGCCGCATGCACCGCACACGCGCGGTACGCGATGGAATGTTTCATAACTGCTACGCGTTTCGCAGCGCCAATCAAGCGCGATACAGGCAAACATCGAGGCAGTCGCGCGATCCCTTCGACGGCGTGGTCCGACAAACATCGAACGCACGTCGAGCGTCCGTTGCGCATCGAATCGCTCGCATCCGTCGAAACGCGTTGCGCCTCCTTGATCCGCCACTATTGTCTGTGCAGCCGGCGGCGCGATCGATTGTCTGGCCGTGGCCATGCTCGATGGATCAACCCGACACGCAACGTCATTCACGTCGCACGAATCGACGGGGTGTGAAATGTTGCGAATGTGTAACGCTGGTCCGGAACGAGGTTGATGCATCGAAGTCCGGCCCATGCAACGCACGCGCCCTCTTGAAGCGCACCGGCATTCCAGCCTGCGCACACGCAACGAACAGCGCGATGCCCATCACCGCGTGGCGTCGCACTGCCGAGGCGGTGCAGGTTCCGCAGACAATCCGCTCGACGCACGACACGCACATGCTGCGACGCCGATCACATGCGGGCATTCGGCCGGTGCGCACGCTGATTCTTCGTTGAAT